>DATHVN010000008.1 GCA_035461305.1 Euzebyales bacterium
TGGGGGGCGTAGGTGGTCCGGTGGTAGCCCCAGCCGCTGGTGAACCGGTGCGCCGGCACGCCCGCACCCAGCCACCGCCCGTCCACGCTGAACCAGATGCCGTCGAGCAGTTTGATCGGCGGGGCCCAGAAGCCACCCATCTCGCCTCGGGTGTGGAACCCCATCGCGGGATACAGCCCGTCGGCGGTCGACGTGGCGTACAGCTGATCGCCGATGACCACGGCGCGTCGGTCGGCCAGTCGCGTCGTCTCCGACAGCTCCGGCGACCGGGTCAGGACGCCGGTCGTCGTACCGACGCCCTCGGCGCCGGCCGGCACGGCCAGCACCGACAGCGTGAGCGCGATCGCCAACACGACGCCAACGAGACGTCCACGGACTCGACGCATTGCCATCCCCCCGGTTCAACACCCGGCCTCCCCCGGGATCACCCTGGCCCGTCGTGACGACCGCCGGCGGCGGCCTCCCTGTCGGTGGTGCATCGACCGCCGACACCTCGTCGGGGTCGTCCAGCTGCAGCCGCGCTAGCCCTTCACGCTGCCGGCGGTCAGGCCGGCGACGATCCTGCGTTGGAAGATCAAGGTCATGATGATCAGCGGGATCGAGATGACCACGCAGGCGGCGGTGATCGTGCCGATCGGACGCTCGAACTGGCTCGCACCCGTGAAGAACGCGATGGCCGTGGTGGCCGTCTGCACCTCGAGGTCGCGTGGTGCGAATGTGCTCGCGATCAGGAACTCGTTGGTGGCGTACACGAACACGATGATCGCCGCGGCGAACACACCCGGCGCCGCGAGCGGCAGCACCACCTTGTAGAAGGTCTGCCACGGCGTGGCACCGTCGACGCGCGCCGACTCGGCGAGCTCCATCGGGATCGTCGAGAAGAATGTCACCAGGATGAAGATCGTCAGTGGCAGCGTGAACGCGATGTAGGGGATGTACAGCCCTGGGTAGGTGTTGAGCAGCCCGAGCGCGCGCCACGCCTCGTACAGCGGAGGCACAAGCGCGACCGGCGGGAACAGGCTGGCCGCCAGCACCCCCGACATCCACAGGACCTTCTTCTTCAGCGGCAGCCGTGCCAGCGCGTAGGCCGCGAAGCTGCCGATGACGATGCAGATGACGGTCGTGAAGATCGCCACCACGAACGTGTTGCGCAGGTTGTAGATGAAGTTCTGCTCGAACACGGTCTGGTAGTTGCTGATGCCGAACGGGCCCTGGAAGATGTTCGGGTCGTTCAGCGCGTCGTTGCCCTGCTTGAGGCTGGTGCTGATCAACCACACGAAGGGGAACAGACACCACGCGAAGATGGCCAGCAGCAGCACCGCCTTGCCGACCTTGCGGGCGGTGGTGTCCTCGGTCGAGGCTGCCGCTCTCCGCTGGGGGGGCGGCGCCGTGGTCTCGGTGGTCTCGGCGTCGATCGTCTGACTCATGGCCTACTCCTCCACCCCGATGACCAGATCCCTGCCGAGCGCAGAGATGAACACGATGCCGATCGCCAGGACGATTGCGAACGTCAACGTCGAGAACGCCGAGCCCAGTCCGGGGTCGGGCGTCTGCACCACGAACTGCTGCACCAGGACCGACAGGGTCTCGGTGCCGAACGCGCCGTTGGTCATCACTGCCGGCAGGTCGTAGATGCGCAGGGCGTCGACGGTGCGGAACAGCAGGGCCACCAGGATCGCTGGCCGCAGCAGCGGCAGCGTGATGTTGCGGAACCGCTGCCAGGCGGTGGCGCCGTCGACGCGCGCGGCTTCGTACAGTTCCCCCGGGATGGTCTGGAGACCTGCAAGCAGCAGCAGTGCCACGAACGGCGCCGTCTTCCAGACATCCGCGAAGATGACCGCGAACATCGCCCAGTAGTCGGCGCCCAACCAGTTGAAGTCGGCGGGGACGAACGGGAGCACCGAGTTGATGAAGCCCGGTGTGATGTTGAACATGAAGAACCACATCTGGGCGCTGATGACCGTCGGGATGACCCACGGGATCAGGATGGCCGCCCGCGTGACGCCCCGACCGAAGAACGCCCTGTTCATGATCAGCGCGAACACCATGCCGATGATGAACTCGAAGAACACCGACCCGACGGTGAACACGAAGGTCGCGATCACCGAGTCCCAGAACCGCGGGTCGGTGGCCGCCTCGATGTAGTTGCCCAGGCCCGCGAAGCCGGTCCGCTGGCGCCCCTGGTAGGCCCACAGGCTCAGGAAGGCCGCCCAGATGATCGGGAAGCCGGCGACCAGCACCATCGCGGTGACCGACGGCGCCATGAAGGCGCGGGCCAGGGTGCGCTCGGACATGCCCTGGGGCTGCGACCTCGGCGGCTCGGACTGCTGTCCGGCGCTCGCGGTCTCCTCGGTGTCGACGGCCATGCCTAGCCCTCCAGTTGGCTGGTCAGCTCGGTGTTCAGGTCATTGATCGTCGGCCCGACGGGCGCGCTGCCGTTGTACGCCGGGAAGATCGCCTGCTGGATGTCCTGGCTCAGGAAGTTGTACGACGGGACCGGAGGACGCGGCTTCGACTGCGGCAGGATCTCCGCCAGCAGGCTCATCACCGGGTCGTCGGACAGCTCGTCGTAGACGTCCTCGCGGGTCGGCGGCAGCGAGTCCTCGGCGAGCATCTTCTGGGCCTCCGGGTCGGTCGCGGCCCAGACGACGAAGTCCTTGGCCTCTTCGGTCTTCTCCGAGTAGGCGTTGACCGCGAGGTTGAACCCACCGAGCGCCGACACGGTGCCCTCCCCCGTGAACGTCGGCAGCGGTGCGATGTCGAACTTGCCCTCCACGGCGCTCGGGTTCTCCTCGTCCTCACCCTGCATCAGCGAGTAGGCATACGGCCAGTTGCGCATGAAGACGGCTTTGCCGCTCTGGAAGGTGTTGCGCCCCTCCTCCTCCAGCATGGTGTTGAAGCCGGGGGCGAACGTGCCGTCCTCCAGCGACGTCTGCATGAACTCAAGCGCCCGTTGCCCGGCCTCGTTCTGGTCCAGTACGGCCTGGCTGCCGTCCTCGTTCACCAGCTCGCCGCCGGCACCCCACACCAGCTCGAGGTAGTTGACGACCAGTCCCTCGTACTGGGAGCCCTGACCGACGTATCCGCCGATGCCCTCCCGCTCGCCGATCTCCTTGGCCATCGTCGCCAGCTCGTCCCAGGTCTTGGGTGGCTCGTCGACCAGGTCGGAGCGGTAGTAGAGGAACCCCGCGTTGGTGTTGAACGGCGCCGCCCAGACCTCCTCCTGGTGCAGGGCGGACTCCAGCGCCGGGTCGAGCACCACACCCTCGAGGTCGCCGCGTCGGTCCTCGAGCTTCTCGATCCAGCCGTTGACCGCGAACTCGCCCGTCCAGATCACGTCGAGGCCCAGGATGTCGAACGTCGGGCTCTGCGCCTGCAGCTCGTAGGCCATCTGCTCGCGCTGCAGGTCCGCTTCGTCCGGCAGCGGGACCAGCTTCACGGCAGGACGCGACGGGTCCTGCTCGGTGTAGAGCGTGGCGATCCTCTCGTTCACGGCGCCCGGTGCGGCGGACGCGCCACCGACGGCCCACACCAGGTCATCGGGTCCCGCACCGGTCGACGACGGCGCAGGCAGGCTGCACGCGGCGGCGAGCAGTGCGAGCACCACGAGCGCGGCCACCCTGCGACCGGCACCCACGGCCGGGTTGCGCGCCCCCCGCCCGCGTTGCCTCCTTGGTCTCCGGTTCGGAGCGATCGGTCTGTTCCAGCGCATTCCACCCATGGCCGTGGTATAGACGAAAAGAGCCGATCTGGCTAGACCCCATCGTCGCCACGTCGTGGAAAGGGCGTGCTCATCACGACCCTTGCGTCCCTGCACACCGCGGTCGGTGGCGGTGCGGTGCTGATCACGGCATCCGACGGTGGTGTTACCCCGGACGGGGTCACCGGCCTCTATAGCGGCGACCGCCGGCTGCTGTCACACCTGGCCCTCACCGTGGCCGGCCACCACCATGAACTGCTCGACAGTGCAGACCCGGGTCCCGACCGGCGCACCCTGCACCGGCTGGTCCGGGATGCCGCGGGACGGCAGCGGGCGCTGCTGTCCCAAGTGCACCACGTCGACGGCGGCCTGCGCGTCGATCTGACAGTGCGGTCGCTCGGTGGCGAGGTCACGCTCGAGCTGGTCATCGACGTCGCGACCGACCTGGGTGACCTGCTCACGCTGCGTTATGGCGAGCCCCCACCGCCGCCCGTGCCCTACCGCCCGGCCGGCGCCGGGCTGGTCGGCGGGGACACCACGGTCGGGGTCGAGGTGACCGCTGGCGAGGCGATCCTGGACCCCACCGGTCGGGTGTCGTGGACGGTTACCGCCACCCCGGGGGTGTCGCGCACCGTCGGGATAGACGTCGCACGCCGGCCGCGACGGCGATCGTCCGCGCCCGCCGTCGCCGACGTCGAGGTGACCGGCGACCACCGGTGGCACCGGGCCGTCGCGTCGGCGCGTGCCGACCTCGTGGCCCTGCACATGCACGACGACGAGCGCGGGCTCTCGTGGATCGGCGCCGGCGCGCCCTGGTACATGGCGCTGTTCGGCCGCGACGCCCTCCTGACGGCCCACCAGGCCCTGATCCTGGGCACCGGCCAGGCGCTCGACGTCCTCGAGGCGCTGGCGCACTTCCAGGGGACGACCGACGACGAGCGGACGGGCGAGGCACCCGGCAAGGTGCTCCATGAGCTGCGCACCGGCGACAGCGGCGTCTTCGGGCTGGCGCCCTGGCAGCCGTACTTCGGGTCGGTCGACGCCACCCCGCTGTTCGTCATGCTGCTCGCCGAGGCGTGGCGGTGGGGCGCGGACGCCGATCGGGTGCGCGCGCTGCTGCCCGCGGCCCGCCGCGCGGTGGCGTGGTGCCGCTCCGTGGCCGAGGCAGACGCAGGCGGCCACCTGACCTACGACGCCGACCCCGACGGGCTGATCAACCAGGGCTGGAAGGACTTCCCCGACGCGATGGTGCACGCCGACGGGAGCATCGCACCACCGCCGATCGCGGTGGTCGAGGCCCAGGGCTACCACTGGCGGGCGCTGCGCGACCTCGCCGAGCTGGAGCGGCACGTGGGGGATCCGGTCGCCAGCGACAGCCTGGGCGCCGAGGCCGCGGGCGTGCGGTCACGGGTCCTGGCGGCGTTCCGCTCACCCGCCGACCACGTGCTGGCCATGGCGCTGGACGGCCACGGACGCCCTCTGGAGGTCACGTCGAGCAACGCCGGCCACCTGCTGTGGGTCGGCATGCTTGACGCCGCCGACGCTGCGGCGCTGGCCGACCGGCTGACGGCGGCGGACATGGACAGCGGGTGGGGCCTGCGCACGTTGAGCAGCACGGCGGCCGCGTACGACCCGTTGTCGTACCACCGCGGGTCGATCTGGCCCCACGACACCGCCCTCGTGATCGACGGGATTGCCCGCGCGGGACGGCAGCGGCGCGCCGCGAACCTCATCGACGGGGTGCTGCGGCTGGCCGAGCACGCCGGATGGCGCCTGCCCGAGGTGGTCGCCGGATACGGCGTCGACGAGGTCGACGCACCTGTGCCCTACCCCACCACCTGCAGTCCACAGGCGTGGAGCGCCGCGGTGCCGCTCGCCCTGCTGCGCACGCTGCTGAGGCTCGACCCCGACGTGCCGGCGGGCAGGGTGGCGCTCGGGCCCGCACTGCGCGATGACGTGACCCTCACCGTCACGGGCATCCGCCTCGGCGCCCACCGCCTCGACGTGTCGCTCGACCGCGGCCGCATCTCCGCGCGCACCGACGCCCCCCTCGATGTCACCGTGCGCGACGAACCAGATGTGTCATCGGATGCACGATGACCCGATTCGGTCATCCACCCGGCGGTGCAGCCGCGTCACGGCAGGCCCGCCCGTGGTGTCAGACCGTGTGGTGGTAGCGGTCGCGTTCATAGGCGGCCCGCGCGATCTGGAACGCGCGGTCGTCGTCGTTGCGCTCGATCTGCTCGAACTGGCGGCGGACGCGCTCGGCGGCGCGGACGCAGAACGTCTCGGCGATGAACGGCTCGTCGCCGACCATGCCCTGCTCGGGGTGGTCGAGCACGTCGGACACGCGCGCCAGCGTCGCGACCTGCGCGAAGATGTCGGTCACCGCCGATGCCAGCCGTTTGTGCTGCGCACCTCGCAGCTTGATCGCCTCGCCGTGGTGACGCAGCAGCTTCTCGGTCACCGAGCGTAGCTGCTCGACCTGCTCGCCGACCTCCCGCGCCTGTGCGGCGAAGCGCTCGTGGGTCAGGGTCAGCTTCGGGGGCTGGACGCGCCGGCGGACCATGCCGCCGACGTAGTCGGCCACCACACCGACGGCGTTGATCGGGTCCCGCAAGTCCAGGTGGGACAGGCCCGACAGCTGCGCGGCGACCGGCTCGATGCCATTGAGCGCGATGTAGCTGCGCAGCACGTCGTTGGCGCCCTCGAAGATCGGGAAGATCCTGATGTCGCGCAGCACCTTCTCGTACGGCTCGGTGCGCATGTAGGCCCTGCCGCCGGCCAGCTGGAAGGCCCGGTTCGCGGCCGCCCAGATGAAGTCGGTCCCGGCGACCTTCACGATCGCCGACTCCAGCGAGAAGTCCTCCAGGCCGCGGTCGACCATGCCGGTCGTCAGGTACGCCATTGCCTCCAGGCCGTAGGTGTAGGCGACCATCCAGCCGATCTTGTCCTGCACCAGCTCGAACTCCGCGAGCGGCCGGCCGAACTGCTCGCGGCCGGTGACGTGGGTGATCGCGAGGTCGGTCAGGCTGCGCGCCGCCGCGACCGAGGCGGTGCCCAGCGACATGCGCCCGTTGTTGAGGATCTCCATCGCGATGGTGAAGCCCTCGCCCTCGGACCCGAGGACGTTGGCCCTCGGCACCCGCACGTCACGGAACGACAGGCGGCGCAGGTCGTTGGCCCGCAGCCCCATCGTGTCGTAGCGCTTCCCGACCTCGAAGCCATCCATGCCGCGTTCGACCAGCAGCGCGACGTGCGCACCCGCGGGTGTGCGCGCGAACGTGGTCAGCACGTCGGCGCGCGAGCCGTTGCCGATGTAGCGCTTGTCGCCGTTGAGGATGTACGAGCCGTCGGCCTGCAGCTCCGCGGTCGACTCGAGGTGGTAGGCGTCGGACCCGGCGTTGGGCTCGGTCAGCGCGAACGCCGCCAGCCTCCGGCCGCGTGCGAGGTCCGGCAGGAACCGGTCCTTCTGCTCCTCGCTGCCGAACAGGTGGATGCCCTTGTAGCCGATCGACTGGTGGACGCCCAGCACGATCCCAAGCGTCGGGTCGACCCCGCTGATGGCCTCGAACATCCGGCAGTAGGCGGTCTGGCTCAGCCCGAGCCCTCCGTGTCGCGGGTCGACGAACAGGCCGAGCAACCCCATGTCGCCGAGCGCGTGCAGGACGTCGTCGTCGATCCACCGCGCCTCCTCGACCGCGCGCGCGTCGTAGTGCTCCGCGGCCCAGTCGCGCAGCTGTCCGGTCAGCGCGTCGACACGCGCATGCTCGTCGGCGGCCATGCGGGGGTAGGGCGTGACCAGTCCCTCGTGCAGTTCGCCGAGGAACAGCGGCTTGACGAACGACGGTGCGGTGTGCCGGGTCACCGCGGGGACACATCCGCGGTGAACGACCCGCCCCGCTCGGCGACCTCGATCAGCAGCGGTGCCGGCGTGAAGCGCTCGCCGTGGTCCGTCACCAGGGCGCGCAGGCGGTCGACGACGGCGCCGGGACCGCGGTCGTCGATGTAGCGAAGCGGGCCGCCGAGGTGCGGTGGGAAGCCCAGCCCGAAGATGGCGGCCGCGTCGCCGTCGCGCGGCGAGCGCAGCACGCCGTCGCCGAGCGTCCATGCCGCCTCGTTGGCCATCGCCAGCACCGCCCGGTCGACGATCTCGTCGCGGCGCGGCGCCGGCCGCGGTGACCGTGCCACGAGCTCGTAGATCGACGGGTCGACCTCACCGCGGACCTGGCCGCCGTCGTGCTGCTGGTAGCGGTAGAAGCCGCGACCGTTCTTGCGGCCCTCGCGCCCGTCGTCGACGACCGCCGCCATCGAGGGCGCCGGCGCCATGCGGGAGCCGATGCCCTCCTGCAGGATCCCCGAGATCTTTGCGGCGACGTCGATGCCGACCTCGTCGACCAGGCGGAACGGTCCCACGGGGAAGCCCAACTGCTCCAACGCGGTGTCGATCGCGTCGACCGACGCGCCGTCGGCGAGCAGGTGCGCCGCCTCGTTGATGTAGGGCCCGAGGATGCGCGACGTGTAGAAGCCCGGACCGTCGCCGACCACCACGACCGTCATCCCCTGGCGTCGGCCGACGTCCACCGCGGTGGCGGTGGCCCGCGGGTCGGTCCGCGGCCCCTCGACGACCTCCAGAAGCGGCACCCGCGGCACCGGCGAGAAGTAGTGCATGCCGATGACCAGCTCCGGCCGGCGGTAGCCGTCGGCGATCTGGTCGATGGGGATCGACGACGTGTTCGTCGCGATGATCACCTCATCAGACGTGACCTCGGCGACCTCCTTGAGCACCTGGTGCTTGACGGCGAGGTCCTCGACGACGGCCTCGATCACCAGGTCCACGCGGCCGAAGCCGCGGTAGTCCGTGCTGGGATGCACCAGCGACAGCACGCGGTCACGCTCGTGGGCCGTGATCCGCCGCCGTTCCACGCGTTGATCCAGGTAGTCACGGATCGAGCGCATGCCGCGGCGCAGCGCCGCCCGATCGACGTCCTTCAGGCGCACCGGCAGCTCCGCACGGCTCGTCGTGACCGCGGCGATGCCTGCACCCATGAGGCCGGCGCCGATCACCGCGACCTTGCCGACGTCCCGCGCCTGCTCGGCCGCAGCGCGTGCCTCGCGGCGCAGCTGCTGGCGCATGTCGAGGACGCGCATCAGGTTGCGCGCCTGCGGCGTCACCGCGAGCTCGCCGAACGCCTGCGCCTCGGCGGCGTAGCCGGCCCGTGCACCCTGCTCCACGCCGGTCCGGACCACCTCGATCGCGCGCAGCGGCGCCGGCAGGTTGCCGTGGGTCCTCGCGCGCACGTTGGCCTCGGCCTGGCGGAACAGAACCGCCCGGCCCGCAGGGTTGTCCTCCAGCAGCGCACCGCGGACCCGCTCGATCAGATCCCGGCGCCGACCGTCGGTGCCGTGCGACGACGCGAGGGCGCGTGCCCGATCACACGCGACGTCGACGAGGATGGCCGGGTGCACGACCTCGTCGACGATGCCCATGCGCCGCGCACGCGACGCCGACACGTCCCTGCTGGTCAGGATCAGGTCGAGCGCCTGCTCGATGCCGACCAGCCGCGGCAGGCGCTGTGTGCCACCGGCACCGGGGATCAGCCCGAGCTGGATCTCCGGCTGGCCGAAGCGGGTCGCCGGGTCGTCGGAGGCCACGCGGCCGTGACAGGCCATCGCCAGCTCCATGCCGCCGCCCAGGCACGCGCCGTGGACGGCGACGACGACCGGTGTCGTGCAGCCCTCGATCCGGTCGAACACACGCTGTCCGTCACGTGACAACGCCACGCCCTCGGCGACCGAGCCGACGCCCGCGAGCATCTCGATGTCGGCACCGGCGATGAAGCTGTCGGGCTTGCCACTGGTCAGCACGATCCCACGCACGTCCCGGTCCGCCTCCAGGTCGTCGAGCAGGCGCTCGAGCTCGGCGCTGAAGTCGGTGCGCAGCGTGTTCATCGACTGACCTGGGACGTCGAGCACGACGATCGCGACGTCGTCTCGGCGCTCGACCGTGAACGCGGACTGCATGTCGTCCGCCCTGTCGCTGTCAGTGGTCGAGGTCACGTCATGCCTCCAGGATCATGGCGGCACCCATGCCGCCGGCGGCGCATGCGCTGCACAGCGCGACGCCACCACCGCGCCGGCGCAGCTCGTGCAGGGTCTGGGCGATCTGCCGCGCGCCGGTCGCGGCGAACGGGTGGCCCAGCGCGATCGATCCGCCGAGCACGTTCACGATGTTCCAGTCGACTTCGCCGATCGGCTCGTCGACCCCCGCGTAGCGTTTGCACATCTCGGCTGACGCAAACGCCTGCGTGACCGACAGCACCTGCGCGGCGAAGGCCTCGTGCAGGTCGATGAGGTCGAGGTCGTCGAACGCGACGCCGGCGCGCTGCAGTGCGATCGGCGTGGCGCTGACCGGACCGAGCAGCAGCTGGTCGGCCGGGTCGAGCGCCGTGAAGGCGTAGCTGCGCAGCCAACCGAGCGGCTCGCGTCCCTCGGCCTCGGCGCGGTCCTCGCTCATCAGCAGGAGTGCTGCGGCACCGTCGGTCAGCGGCGAGCTGTTGCCGGCCGTCAGCGTGCCGTGGTGGCGGTCGAAGACCGGGGCCAGATCGTCGTAGCGTCGCCGGTCGCTGTCGAACCGCACCGTCGTGTCGACGTCGACCGTCTCCTCGTAGCGCGGCGGCACGTCGACCGACACGACCTCGTCCGGCAGCTTCCCCTCGTTCCAGCCACGGGCGGCCAGCACGTGGCTGCGGTGTGCGAAATCGTCCTGGGCGCTGCGGTCGATGCCATTGATCTTGGCCATCCGCTCGGCGGACTGTCCCATCGTCTCCTGGGTCGACGGCTCGGTGAGGTCCGGCGGCCGCGGTGCCAGATCCCCGGGGCGCACGTCGGCGAACGCCTGGACCCGTGCTCGCAGCGACCGCGCCTCGGCGGCGGCGCGGAACGCGTCCTGTAGCGCCGGGGACACCAGTACGGGAACGTTGCTCGCGGACTCGGCTCCACCGGCGACGCCACAGTCGATCACGCCCGCAGCGATGGCCTGCGCGATGTTGACCGTCGTCTGGTAGCTGGTGATGCAGGCCTTGCTCACGCTGTATGCCTCGACCGTGGGCGGCAGCCCGGTGCCCAGCACGATCTCGCGCGCGATGTTCGGCGTGCTCGGATCCAGGATCACCTGCCCGAACACCACCTGTCCGACCGACGAGGGATCGACGTCGTTGCGGTCGACCACCTCCGACACGACGTGACGACCCAGGTCGATCGCCGTCATGCCGGCCAGCGCCCCCGCCCGCTTGGTGAACGGCGTGCGGACGCCGTCCACGATCGCTACGCGTCTGCCATTGCCCTCCGCCATGCGGCCCTCCTCAGCCGGCCAATCCACGGGTGGCGCGACCGGTGGTCAGCGCCGACCGGTCCCCATGCTACCGAGCGGTAACCTCGGTCATGCAGCTACGTGGGACGACCTGGCGAGCCGCGACCGCACACGGGGATAGGGTTGCGGCATGCTCGATCCGACCCACGCTTTCACCATCGAGTTCTGCGTCCCCTGAAGCTATGTGGAGCGCGCCGCCGGTCTGGCGGCCGAGATCCTCAGCGGCTGGGCCCCCGTCATCACCGACCTCCGGCTGGTGCCATCGTCAGGCGGACGCTTCGAGGTCACGCTCGACGACGAGGTGATCTTCTCGAAGAAGGCGCTGGGGCGCCACGCTGCCCCCGGGGAGGTCGTCGGCGAGGTCAGGGCCCGCCTGGGCCCCGAGGTGCTCGAGGAGCGCTAGGCCAGCGTCGGTCGCTAGCCTGAGAGTGAGCCCGTGTCAGCCGTCGCGCTGTGCAGCAGGCGGTGCAGCAGCGCGCGGCCATAGGCGTTGGCCGCGTCCGTGTCGCTGTACTCCATGCGGTGGCCGTCGACGTCGACGACGCAACGCAGCCCGGTCGGCGTGCGCTCGAGCGCGATGAAGCGATCGCCGAGCAGCTCACGCAGCTGCCCCTCACCGGGCAGCCAGATCACCTCACGCTGCATGATCGAGTCGAGTGCCCATTCGACCGTGCCGTTGAACGCGATGAGCTTGCCGACCGGTGATGAGCGCACGTCGATGGTCATCTCACTGATCGAGAACACCTGCCCGTCCAGGTCGCGGTCCGGGATCATGAACTGGTCGCCGCTGGCGGGTTCCCACCGAAGCCCGGCGTCGCGCAGCTCGCGGGCGAGCTTGACCGAGATCACACATCATCCGATCGTCGTCGTCATCTCCGACGTCAACCAGCGTACGCATCCGGATGCGCCGCGGCCCCGACGATCCAGCATCGCCGGTCGGTCCCATAGGATCGGTGCGTGCAGACCGCCGCCCAGATCATCGCCGCGCTCGACCTGGCGCCGCATCCTGAAGGCGGCATCTTCCGCGAGACGTGGTGCCACGACGCCGGACCCGACGCCCGCGGCGCGGGTACGGCCATCTACTTCCTCCTGCGCGATCGGGACCGGTCGCACTGGCATCGAGTCGACGCCGACGAGCTGCAGCACTTCCACGCTGGTGCACCTCTGACGCTCTGGCGCGCACCTGACGCCTCGACCGCGCCGGACGAGGCGGTGCTCGGCGTCGATCTGGCCGCCGGCGAGCAGCCACAGCTGCGGGTGCCGGCCAGCTGGTGGCAGGCAGCGGAGTCGACCGGTGACTGGACCTCGTCAGCTGCGCGGTCTCGCCCGCGTTCACGTTCGACGGCTTCGAGCTGGCGCCCACCGACTTCGAACCGGGTGGCTGAACGGCACGCCTGCCTGGCGTGTCCACCTGAGACCCGGACCCGCATGATGCGGCCGAGCTGATAAGCGGTCCGTGCAGTCTCGGAGCCAGCACGCTCGGCGCCAGCATGCGGACGCACCGGTGGCCCGCCGGTGTAGGCGGGTGTCCGGTGCGCGGGGTCGTCGGTGTGTGGTGCGTGCTCGACCGCGGGGGTCGGAACGCGGGCGCGTTGCGCGGCGGTCAGGTGCCGCGTCGCGGCCACGATGGCACGCACCGCAGCCCACGACACCACCCCGGGCGTGGAACCACGCGTCACCGCGGCATGTCGCCCAGGCGGTCCGCGGCCGCCAGCAGCATCCCCGGCGTCGCTGCTGGTGCGGCCGGCCGCCCGTAGCCAGTTGTCGCGGGTCACCCCGTGCGCACCGACCACCTGATGATGATCGGCGGCCTGCAGGATCGTGATCACCGCCGCGGCCACCCGGTCGACCGCGGTCAGCAGCCCCGCGTGACCGTGGCCGTGGCCGCGGCGACCATGGTGGCGGTGGTGCGGCCACCCCATCCATGCGGGAGCTGCGACGCGCGTGCGACTATTGGACCCCCGAGCACGACCGGAGGCCAGCCATGCCAGAGACCAGCGACCAGCTGCAGGTCGGCGAGCACAGCTACCGCATCCATCGCCTCGACGCGGTCGCCGACGCCGACCAGATCGCCCGGCTGCCGTACGTGCTGCGCATCCTGCTCGAGAACGTGCTGCGTCACGTCGACGGGGAGAACGTCACCGACGACGATGTGAGGGCTCTGGTCGACTGGAACCCGGCGGCCGAGCCGAGCCGGGAAGTGCTCTTCACGCCCGCCCGCGTGCTGCTGCAGGACTTCACCGGCGTGCCGGTGGTGGTCGACATCGCCGCGATGCGCGACGCCATGGAGGCGCTCGGAGGCGATCCGTCGAAGATCGACCCACAACTGCCGGCCGATCTCGTGATCGACCACTCGATCATCGCCGAGGTCGCCGGCGTGCCCGATGCCTTCCGGCGCAACGCCGAGCTCGAGTTCCAGCGCAACCGCGAGCGCTACGAGTTCCTGCGCTGGGGCCAGCAGGCGTTCGAGCGCCTGCGCATCGTCCCTCCCAACACCGGCATCGTCCACCAGGTCAACCTGGAGTACCTGGGGCGGGTCGTCTTCGTCGACGACGACGGGGACGCCTACCCCGACACCCTGGTCGGCACCGACTCGCACACCCCGATGATCAACGGCCTGGGAGTCCTGGGGTGGGGCGTCGGCGGCATCGAGGCCGAGGCCGCGATGCTGGGCCAGCCGATCTCGCTGCTCGTCCCCCGCGTGGTCGGCTTCAAGCTCACCGGCGAGCTGCCGGAGGGCACGACCGCGACCGACCTGGTGCTGACCGTCACCGAGTTGCTGCGCGCGCACGGCGTCGTCGGCAAGTTCGTCGAGTTCCACGGGCCCGGCATCAGCCGTGTCCCACTGCCCAACCGCGCCACGATCGGCAACATGTCGCCCGAGTACGGCTCGACGTGCGCGATCTTCCCGATCGACGACGAGACGCTGCGCTACCTGGAGTTCACCGGTCGCGACCCCGGGCAGATCGCCCTCGTGGAGGCGTACGCCCGCGCACAGGGGCTGTTCTGGGACCCCGACGCGCCGGAGCCGACCTACTCCGAGACCGTCGAGCTCGACCTCTCGACCGTGCAGCCCAGCCTGGCGGGCCCAACCCGCCCACAGGACCGCGTGTCGCTCATCGACGTCCCCGCGGCACTGCGCACCAGCCTGCAGCGGTTCGTGCCGGACGCGCGGGTCGCGACAGGCGACCAGCTGCCCGCCGACGTCGCCGAGGCCTCGACCGACGAGGCCGTGGCCGAGACGTTCCCGGCCAGCGACCCCCTCGCGATCGACACCAACCGCGCCGGGCCGCCACTGCGCCGGCCGCAGCCGTCCCCCGGCCGGCTGCCGTCCGACGCGATCGAGGTGACCACCGCCGACGGCGCCTTCACGCTGGACCACGGCGCGGTCGTGATCGCCGCGATCACCAGTTGCACCAACACCTCGAACCCCGAGGTGATGCTCGCCGCCGGGCTGCTGGCCCGCAACGCGGTCGAGCGCGGCCTCCAGACCCAGCCGTGGGTCAAGGCGTCACTGGCACCAGGCTCGCAGGTCGTCATGGACTACTACGAGCGCGCGGGTCTGCGGCCGTACCTGGAGAAGCTGCGCTTCAACCTGGTCGGCTTCGGCTGCACCACGTGCATCGGCAACTCCGGGCCGCTGGCGCCGGAGATCTCGGCTGCGATCGCCGAGCACGACCTGGCGGTGTGCTCGGTGCTGTCGGGCAACCGCAACTTCGAGGGGCGGATCAACCCCGACTGCAAGCTGAACTGGCTGGCCTCGCCGCCGCTGGTCGTGGCCTACGCGCTGGCCGGCACGCTGGGCGTCAACCTGGTGACCGATCCGCTCGGCACGGGTGCCGACGGCGAGCCGGTGCACCTGCGCGACATCTGGCCGAGCACCGCGGAGGTGACCGAGGTGCTCCGCACGTCGCTGCAGCGCGAGATGTTCACGTCGCGCTACGCCGACGTCTTCGCGGGCGACGAGCACTGGCGGTCCCTGCCGACGGCGGGCGGCGACCGATACGACTGGAGCGCCACCTCGACCTACGTGCGCCGGCCGACCTTCTTCGACGGCATGCCGGCCGAGCCGGCGCCGCTGACCGACATCCGCGGTGCACGGGTGCTGGCACTGCTGGGCGACAGCGTGACCACCGACCACATCTCGCCGGCCGGGTCGATCGCGTGGGACGGCCCGGCGGGCCGGTGGCTGCGCCAGCAGGGCGTGGAACGCGGCGACTTCAACTCGTACGGCTCCCGTCGCGGCAACCACGAGGTGATGGTCCGGGGCACCTTCGCCAACATCCGCCTGCGCAACCTGCTGGTGCCCGGCACCGAGGGCGGCTACACCCGCTACCTGGCCACCGGCGAGGGTGAGGGCGAGGGCGAGCGCCAGCGAGCCGGCGGGCGGGGTTCTCCCGACGTCACCGACATCCACGACGCGGCGCAGCGCTACGCGGCCGACGGCACGCCGCTGGTGGTGCTGGCCGGCAGCGAGTACGGGTCCGGCTCTTCGCGCGACTGGGCGGCCAAGGGCCCGTCGCTGCTCGGGGTCCGCGCCGTGATCGCCGCGAGCTACGAGCGGATCCACCGGTCGAACCTGATCGGCATGGGCATCCTGCCACTGCAGTTCCCGGAGGGTTCGTCGGCCGAGCAACTCGGGCTGACCGGCGAGGAGACGTTCGACATCGTCGGACTGGCCGGCGGAGACACGATCCCCGAGGAGGTCACGGTGACCGCCGACGACGTCGAGTTCCGCGCGACTGTGCGCATCGACACGCCGCGGGAGGCCGACTACTACAGGCACGGGGGGATCCTGCAGTACGTGCTGCGCCACCTGCGCTGAGGAGGGCTAAACATGCACCGCGTGCTGCCGGCCACCCCGTACGACAGCCTCCACGACTACATCGTGGACGGGGGTGGGGACGGGCTGGCGACCGCGCTTGAGCTCATGCCCGATGACGTGATCGACATCGTCGCGGCCTCCGGGCTGCGGGGCCGGGGCGGCGCCGGGTTCCCGACCGGCACCAAGTGGCGGTCGGTGGCCGACGCCGCCAGCGAGGCAGGCGAGTGCCACATCGTGTGCAATGCGGCCGAGGGCGAGCCGGCGACCGCCAAGGACCGGGCGCTGCTGGCGCGAAACCCGTACGCGGTCATCGAGGGCCTCGCGATCGGCATGCACGCCATCGGCGCCCGTGGTGCATACGTCGGCGTCAAGCGGCGCTTCACGCACGAGGTCGAGCGGCTGATATCCGCGCGCGACGCCGCCGTGGACGCGGAATGGCCCGGTGCGGAGCGGATCCGCATCGTGACGGGGCCCGACGAGTACCTGTTCGGCGAGGAGTCGGCGATGCTGGAGGTGATCGAGGGCAAGCTGCCGCTGCCCCGCATCCTCCCGCCGTACCAGACGGGCCTGTTCGCCACGATGGCCGAGCCGAACCCGACCGCGGTCAACAACGTCGAGACGCTCTCGCACGTGGCGAGGATCCTGCGCGACGGTGCCGACTGGTTCCGCGAGGTGGGCACCACAGAGTCGCCGGGCACCATGGTCTTCACCATCGTCGGCGACGTGGCGCGCCCGGGCGTGTACGAGTTGCCGCTGGGCACGCCGGCGCGCGAGCTGATCGTCGATGTGGCCGGCGCCACGGACATCCTGGCGATCTACGCGGGGACCTCAAACACCGTCGTCACACCCGACGTGCTCGACCTGCCGATGGACTTCGACTCGTTCGCCGAGGCCGGCGCCGGTCTGGGCAGCGCCGGTTTCGCGGTCTACGACACCAGCCGCGACATCGTTCAGGTGTGCGCGGCGCTCGCTCGGTTCCTCGCCATCGAGTCCTGCGGACAGTGCCTGGCCTGCAAGCTGGGGACGGCCGAGATCTCCGAACGCCTCGACGCGCTGGTGCGAGGTGACGGCACGTCGACCGACATCGCCGAGATCCGGCGACGGACCGACACGGTGACCGATCTGAACCGCTGCTACCTGCCGGTCGGTGCCGCCCTGCTCGTCCGCTCGACGCTCGACGTGTTCGTGGACGAGTTCGAGGCACACGTGGGACGGGCCACCGATCCCGCGGTGGCGGTTCCTGTGCCGAAGATCAGCGCGATCGACACGGCGACCGGGGAGGTCACGTTCGATCCCACGTACCACCGCAAGCGCAGCGACTGGAGCTACGAGCCGGCCGAACCATCACCGAGCGACACGGCCTGATCGCACACCGGAATGGTCCGATGCACCTACGATGAGTGCAAGATCGGGCAAAATTGCGGCGGTTGGGCCTGTTCGCGGACCTTACCGACGGGTACGGTTGCTAGAGATGTCAAGCACGGGAGGCACGCGTGACGTCACGTGAAACCGTCGGTGACCTGATGAAGCAGCCGCCGCTGACCGTGGAGCCAGAGGCCCAGGTGCAGACCGCGGCCCACCGGATGCACGCGAACGGCTCGGGGTCGATCGTCGTGGTCGACGCGGACGACCGCGTGGCAGGCATCCTCACCGAGCGCGACCTGCTGCGGCTCGCGGCGTCCGGCAGCGATGCCTCCAAGGAACGTGTCGCGGACTGGATGACGGCCGACCCCACCACGGCGGAGCCTGACATGCCGGCCACCGACGGCCTCAAGGGCATGAACGAGGGCAAGTTCCGGCACCTGCCGGTGGTCGGTCGGGACGGGCGCCTGGTCGGCGTCGTGTCGATGCGTGATCTGATGGCCATCGCCAAGGTCGAGGCCGTCCGTCACCCGGGTGAGCTTGACGCGCCCAAGGGCCTGGCCGGCGTCACCGTCGCCGAGACCGAGGTCGGCGGCGTCCGCGGTCGGGAGGGCTTCTTCCACTACCGGCAGTACGCCGCGACGGACCTGGCGCGCCAGCGCACCTTCGACGACGTGTGGCACCTGCTGCTGGTCGGCGAGCTACCCGGGTCCATCAAGGAGCACGAGGCGTTCCTCGACCGCGTCCGCCCGTTGCGCGAGCTGTCTCCCAAGACCGCCAGGCTGCTTCACCAGATCGCCGAGGCGGGCAGCTCGCCGCTGGACGGCCTGCGCACCGGCGTGTCGATGGTCGCCGCAGAGGAGGGCTTCCAGCCGAGCATGGACGTCTCCGCCGACGACCTGCTCGAGCAGGCGCTGCGGATCACCGCCGTCGTGCCCACCATCATCGCCACCCTCCACCGGGCGCAGCAGGGTCAGGACCCGGTCGCGCCGCATCCCGACCTGCCGTACGCCGCCAACTACCTGTACATGCTGCACGGCGACGTCCCCGAGCCCGACCACGCCCGCGCGATCGAGCAGTACCTCATCTCGACCGTAGACCATGGCTTCAACGCGTCGACGTTCACCGCGCGGGTGATCACGTCGACCGGTGCCGATCTGGGCGCTGCGATCACCGGAGCCATCGGTGCACTGTCGGGTCCGTTGCACGGGGGCGCACCATCGCGTGCGCTCGATCTGCTCGACGAGATCGGCGCGGTCGAGCGCGCCGACGAGGTCGTGCGGCGCAAGATCGAGACCGGCGAGCGCATCATGGGGTTCGGTCACCGGGTGTACAAGACGCGCGACCCACGGTCCGTGCTGCTGCGCGAGGTCGCCGAACGGATCGGTGGCGACGACGCACAGCTGGCCACCGCGGTCGAGGACATCGTCGTGGACGTGCTGGCGGAGCTGAAGCCCGGTCGTGAGCTGTACGCCAACGTCGAGTACTACGCGGGCATCGTCATGGAGTCCGCCGGTCTGCCGACCGACCTGTTCACGGCGACGTTCGCCGCCAGCCGCACGGTCGGCTGGTGCGCACACGTGATGGAACAGGCGGCCGACAACCGCATCATCCGGCCATCGGCCCGCTATGTGGGCACCCCACCGCCGCAGGACGTGCCGGCGATCGACTAGCGACTGACGGCGGTTCCGGTCGAGCGCCGGGCGGTCAGGTCACGGCTCGAACCGGTGCGATGCGAGGAAGTAGGGCCACAGCTCGCGCGCGGCGTCGAACTCGGACTGGCGAGCCTGCAGGTTCAGGGCGAAGCCGTTGTCCCCACGGTTCACGCCGAGGTTGTAGGCGTGCAGGGTGGCACCACCCTCGCGGTACCGGTACTCCCACAGCGCCGCGCGATCCCCGCGGTAGGTCGTCGGTCGCAGCTGGATCCGCTCGTAGCCCGCGTGCCGGGCAGCGAACGACTCCTCCTGACGTTCCCACGCGGCCACCGGGTCGCGCCGGTCGGCGACCCAGTCCAGTCGCAGGTACATACCCGTCCGGGGGTCTCTGACATCGGTCAGCGTCGCGCTCTGGCGGACGACCTCCCAGCCGGGTGGGTGCGCGACCCGATAGGGCAGGTCGTCGGGGTCATGGACCATCCACTCGTCGGGCGCGTCGACGTCGTAGGAGGGCAGGACGCCGTCGGCTGCGGGCGTGGGGGACGGCGACGGAGCCGTCGGTTCGGACGGCGTCGGTGACGCCCCGTCCGCCTCGGGATCCTCCGCACCGGCCGCATCGGTGACGGCCGCGGACGGCGTCGCGGCGGGCGCCCCCGCGGCCGCGGGCGGTGAGGCCCGCCCCGTCGCGGTGGCGGCCCCGCCTCCGCCGGGACCGTCAGCCCGCGTCAGGGCGAAGGCCGTGAGGACCAGCACCGCCAACGCCACACCGACCGCCACCCGACGCCGTCCGGGATCGCCCGACGCGGCAGCGTCCTCGACATCATGTGGTCCCGCGACCGCAGGACCTTCTACCGCGTCCGCCACATCGGACATCGGACGGTCGTCGTCGGGGGTGGTGGCGTCGGACGACCTGTCGCCGCCTGAGGGCGCAGCAGCCGACGCGATCTCGTCGGTCGAGGGCCACTCGTCCAACGCAGCGGTGACGGCCACGGTGCCGCCCCGACCGTCCGCTTCCCACGCGTCGTCGCCGGTCCCGGCGATCTCCTCGAGCCGCGCACGGAGGGCGTCCGCGGCAGGTCGCGCAGCGGGATCCTTGACCAGCAGCTCCTCGAGCACGTCGGTCAGGGGCCCCGCCCGCTCGAGGGGTCGCGGCGGATCGCGGAGGACGGCCATCACCGTGGCGAGCGACCCACCGGACCCGAACGGTGGGACCCCCTCCACGGCGTAGTACAACGTGGCGCCGAGCCCGTAGATGTCGACTGCCGGCCCGATCTCGTCGCCGCGCGCGTGCTCGGGTGCGATGTACGCCGGCGTGCCCATCACCACCCCGGACCCCGTCAGCGTCACGTCGTCGCCGAGCCGCGCGATACCGAAGTCGGTCAGCCGCGGCTCGTCACCGTCGATCAGCACGTTGCTGGGCTTGACGTCGCGATGCACGATGCCCGCTCGGTGGGCGGTGTCGAGGATGTCGAGCACCCGCAGCCCCAGCGTGGCCACGGCATGAGGTGTCATCGGTCCGGCACGTCGCACCAGCGTGTTGAGGTTCGGCGCGTCGACCAGCTCCATGATCAGGTACGCACGGCCGTCGGCTTCGACGATGTCGTAGACCTCGACGACCCCTTCACCGCCGAGGCGCGCGGCGGCGCGGGCTTCGCGCAGTGCCCGCCTGCGGCCGACGTCCGCCTCGTCGGCGTCGGCGGAGAATGCGATCTCCTTGATCGCGACGAGGCGGCGCAGGCGCTCGTCGAACCCGCGCCAGACAGCACCGGACCCGCCCCGACCGATCAGGCGATCGAGGCGGTACCTGTCCGCGACCTTGCGTGCCGAAGCCGGCTCATCCGCCATGTCGGATGTCTGCCCAGCGTGGCCCGTTGGAACACGGCCGGCCGGACGTGTCGTCGAACGCCTGGCCGGCCGCGCGAACGATCAGCAGCCGCGTGACGCGACGCCTCTGATGCGCACCCGGATCGTGTCCGAGAGCAGCCCGCCGTGCCGGCGGACACCGAACTGCGCGCAGCGCAGCGTCGTCGTGCCGGAGAAGGCGATGGTGGCACCACCGTCGAGGGGCCGCACCACGCCGACCGCAATCCGCGCCGGGCGCGTCACACCGCACAGGGTCAAGTTGCCGACGAGCGCCCACAGCGGGCGGTCGCCGTCGTGGGTGACGAACGACTCCAGGATCGGCTCCATCCGGTCGGCCTCGAAGTGCGTCACAGGACCGGCGTTGGCCTCGACGCCCCGGCGCAGCAGCGCGCCGAGTGGGCCGGCGGTGGGAGCGAAGCTGCCCGGGTCGACCGTCACGGAGACGGTCGCGCGGGTGAGGTCGTTGAGGACCTCGATCCTTCCGGCGACGCCATCGAAGGTCCCGCCGACGGGGAGGCCCGCACAGCGCGTCCTGATCTCGATGGACGTGGACGCGGCGTCGATCTCGTAGCGACCCGCGGTGCGTGGCATGCCGGCGTCGACGGCGGCCCGGGGGCTCGAGGTGGGTGTCACGGCGGTTCCTTCGGCGGACGTTCGGCTCATCACGGCAGGAGCCTAGGCCGCACTCTGCCGCGTGGAATCGCCAAAACTGCTGAACCCCGGCGGCGTCGCCGGGTCAGCGGACGATGCGGACCGCGATCACGCGAGGTCGCGGGTCAGCGGACGACACGGACCGCGATCACGCGAGGTCGCCGGGCTCGCCGGGACGACCGCCGCAGGCGCCGGACGCACCGCCGCGGCCACGTCGACCGGCAGCGAGCGCGGGCCCACCAGGCTCATGGAGCCCAAGAACGACGCTCCACAGCTGGGGCAGCTCGTCGAGGGTCGGACGCGCGCAGCAGGCGACCGACGCGGGTCACCCTGGGTCGCCAGCGAGCTTGAACAGCGGGCCGGTGGGTTCGTTCCTCGTCCGCAGCAGCGCCTGGCTCGCCTCCGCGCGGGCGGCCATGGTCCGGAACTGTATATCACGAACGGGCGGAGTCTCGTCCGGTCCGACCCTGCCGGAACAGCACCGGCCCGGGGAGTCGACCGTGGTCGCGATGGCGGTGCGACCAGGACCCGGGGATGGGACGAGCAGCGCGTGGACATCCGCGTCCTGGCGTCAGCCTTCGCCCACGTGTCGGGTCTGCTCGGTGCGCGCGCTGCGCCGTCGGTCGAGGTCGGATGGATGTGAGATCGTGCTCGATCGGGTCAGACGCCGTTCGCTCGACGCACAGACATGCCCGACCGGCTACCGTCGACTCGGTCGTGGTCCAGGTTCACGCGTGCACTGACGCCGGCCGCGGGCCGTCCGTCGTCCACACGCTCGACTCGTCCCAGGGGAGCATGTCATGAAGGTCATGGTCACCGGCGGTGCCGGGTTCATCGGCGCCAACCTCGTCCGGCGCCTGACCGCCGAGCCGGCGATCGACGGCATCGTCGTCATCGACGACCTGTCGACCGGCGAGGCCGGTCGGCTCGACGGGCTCAGCGGCGTCGACCTCGTCAAGGCGTCCGTGCTCGACGCCGACGCGCTGAGTGCGGCCGGGTCAGGCTGCGATGCGATCGTCCACCTCGCCGCGCTGGCGTCGGTGCCCGAGTCGCTCGACCGACCGGGCGACTACCACTCCGTCAACGTCACCGGCACGCTGCGAGTGCTCGAGGCGGCGCGCCGCCACGGCAGCCACATGATCCTCGCCTCGTCGGCAGCCGTGTACGGCCAGGACCCGCCTCTGCCTGTCAGCGAGTCGCTGCCACCCGATCTGCACAGCGTCTACGCGTCGAGCAAGCTGGCCGCCGAGGCGCACGCGCTGGCATATCGCAACGCCTTCGACCTACCCGTGCTGGTCCTGCGCTTCTTCAACGTGTTCGGTCCACTGCAGGACGTCGGGCACACCTACGCCGCGGTCATCCCCGCGTTCGTCTCGGCGGCCGTGCGTGGGGCGCCGGTCACGATCTTCGGCGACGGCGAGCAGACCCGCGACATGATCCCCGTGGGTGCGGTCACGGCCGTGTTGACCGATGCCGTCCTGCGACGGGTCAGCCACCCGACAGCCGTCAACCTGGCGTCCGGCAGCCGGCGCAACCTGCTCGACATCCTGGGGCGCCTCGAGGAGATCCTCGGAACGAGCATCACGCGCGACCACCAGCCACCCCGTGCCGGGGACGTGCGCCACTCCCAGGCCGACACGTCGACGCTGCACCGGCTGTTCCCGACGCTGGACACCCCGAACTTCACCAATGAACTGCGCGCGACCGTGGCGTGGTTCCGCGAGTGTGGCAGCTGACACCGACATCCCGGCGCTGACTGCCACGCAAACGCCAGCGTGGCAGCTGACACCGACATCCCGGCGCTGACGCCACGCAGGATCGCGGAACTTTCCGGCCGCCCCGGACGTCCTACGCCGGTAGGACCGCTGAGCCTGGAGGCGTGGGATGAAGCGCTTTGCAGTGATGACCGTGATCCTGATGACGATGCTGGCCGGCTGCGTGGCGAGCGACGAGAGCACCGGCGCCGATGGTGCCGCCGAGGAGGCCGCGGCAGAGGTCGCCGACCGCGACGCAGCCGACCGGGCCGCCGCGGGCGGCGCGGGCGAGCAGGAGGCCGCCGACCGCGGCACGGGCGGCGGGGGCGAAGAGCAGGCGGTCGGCGACGCGGCGCCGGACGGCGTCGACGACCGAGCGTCCGCTGTGCTGACCGCCGGCATCGGCGACCGCATCGTGAGGGACGGAACCATGCGGATCCGCGTCGAGGAGACGCCTTCGACAGCGCCTTCGATCGTCTCGTCGAGCTGGCCGACCAGCTCGGAGGCACCGTGCTCTCCAGCGACGCGTCCACCGCTGACAACGGCTCGACGTCGGGCACCGTGACCCTGCGGGTGCCGGCGCCGGACTTCGACGACCTGCTCGTCGCGGTCGGCCGGGTCGGAGAGGTCGAGCAGCGCTCGATCACGTCGGAGGACGTGTCCGCCGAGTACGTCGACCTCGAGGCGCGTCTGCGGCACAACCAGGCGCAGGAGCGCTTCTACCTGTCCCTGCTCGACCGCGCCCGGGACGTCGACGATGCGATCGCCGTGCAGCAGCAGGTGGAGGGCATCCAGCAGACGATCGAGCAGATCGAAGGGCGGCTGCGGTTCCTCGACGACCGCACCAGCTACTCCCGCCTGACCGTCGAGCTGTTCGAGGCCGGTGGCGCGTTCCAGGCCGGCGGCACACCGGAGCCGAGCTTCGCAGAGTACTGGGCCACGGCACGGGCCGCGCTGGTTACGGTGCTGGGTGGAACGCTGGTGGTCGCGACGGTCGCACTGCCGTTCCTGGTCTTGGGCACGGTGATCCTGACGCTCGCGCGTCGCCACGGTGTGCTGCGGCGCCGTGCGGTCGCGCGGGACGCCTGAGGCTCGTCGTTTGGGCACGCACCCCGGTCGCAATGCTGTCGGCACGACGTCGGCGGATGCCGCCGGGCACGACACCGAGCAGAGGCGGCCACGGTGAGCACTCCCGCGCGGGTTCGTCGCCTCCGACTGGCTGATCGCGCATGACGGCGAGCCGTCCCCGGAGATGGCCGACTACCTGATCGCCGAGGACCTCGGCTTCGGCATGGCGTCACCCGAGCGCTACCGGCGGGGGCTCGTGGACGCCGGCTTCATCGACGTGGCACTGCGCAACCGCAACGCGTGGTACCTCGACACGGCGCGCGAGGAGCTACGGCAGCTGGAGCGGTTGGATCGGGCGCGGTTCGACGCTGTGGTGGGGGCCGACGAGGTCGACCGGCAGATCCGCACGTGGCGGGCGATGCTGCCCGTGCTCGGGTCTGGCGAGCACTGTCCCCATCACCTGCGCGGCCGCCGGCCGCCGGGCTGACCACCGGCGCCTGGCGGAACCGACCCGCGCGTGACGGCACGATCCGCCGCGGTCCGCACGGCGGCGAGCAGCCGCTGCGGGTTGTGCCAGCACACACGGCGCAGCCAGTCGGCGCCCAGGCCGACGCGGGCCAGCACGTCGATCTGATGGGCGTAGTGGTACGGGATGTTCGGGAAGTCACTGCCGAGCACGATGCGGTCGGCGTGCTCGGCCAGCCGCGGGACCAGCGCGCGCGGGTACGGTGCGAAGCGCTCGACGAAGTCGGTGAACACCATCGTGGTGTCGAGGTGCACGTTGGGGTAACGCACCGCCAGGTCCAGGAACGGCCCGTACTCGGGCATGCCCATGTGCGCGATGACGGCCGTCAGCCTGGGATGGGCGGCCAGGACCTCGCCGAAGACGTCCGGCCCGGTGTGGGCGCCCGGTCGTGGCCCCGAGCCGGCATGGACGATGACGGGCACCTCGGCGGCGGCCAGGCGCGCCCACACGGGACGGAGCTGGGGGTCGCGCGGATCGAAGCCACCGACCCGCAGGTGCACCTTGAACAGCGCCGCGCCGGCCTCGAGCGCCGCGGCGACGTAGGCGTCGGCTTCTGGTTCGTCGTGGAACGTCGCGCAGTGGACCGCGTCGGGGACCGCGGCCGCGAAGTCCGCCGACCAGATGTTGAGCCACTCGGCCATGCCCGGACGGTGCGCGTACGCAAGGGCACCGAAGCGCGTCACGCCGAGCGCCCGCAGGCGTGCGACGCGAGCGTCCTGATCGAGCCGGTAGGTCACGTGCCACGGCGTCCCGTCGCGCAGCCGCACACCGTCGAAGAACGCCCACACCTTGCACAGCACCCGGTCGGGCATGAAGTGGACATGCAGGTCGACCGCACCCGGCAGCCCGAGCGTCCGCCAGAACTCGGCGACCTCGGCGTCACCGGCTGGCCCGGCGACGCCTGCGTCGGCGTCGGTCACGCGGCATCGGGGAACGGGCCCGCGCGCGAGAGCAGGCCCGGCACGGTCATGCCGAGCTGGTCGCCGACCCACGCGGCGACCCGGCTGGTGGCGGCCAGCGAGACGCCGTGGTCGACGCCCATGCGATCCAACAGGTAGATCAGATCCTCGGTGGCGATGTTGCCTGTCGCGTCGGGCGCGAACGGGCACCCGCCGATGCCCCCGACGCTGGCGTCCAGCGCGGCGACGCCGGCGTCCAGCGCGGCGACGACGTTGGCGAAGCCGGTGTTGCGGGTGTTGTGGAAGTGGCAGCGCAGTGGGACCGGGCCGATGCGGTCGGCGACACGGGCCATGAGGTCGGTCACCTGCGGCGGGACGGCCACGCCGATCGTGTCGGCCAGGGCGATCTCGTCGGGTCCGGCGTCGGCGACCCGGACTGCGATGTCGGCCACGCGCGCCGGGTCCACCTCTCCCTCGAACGGGCATCCGAACGCGGCCGAGAGCGTCACGCTGGTGCGCAGACCGGCGTCCCGGGCGCGGCCGGCGATGCGCTCCCACGCCGCGAGCATCTCCTGCACAGTCACGCCCTGGTTGCGCCGGCTGAAGGTCTCCGACACCACGACCACGACGTTCGCCTCGTCGACGTGGGCGTCGAGCGCGCGGTCGAGCCCGCGGTCGTTGAGCACGAGGCCGATGTAGGACGCGCCGCGGTCCCGAGGGACGGCAGCCATGACCCGCTCGGCGTCCGCCATCTGTGGCACCCGTTTCGGGTGCACGAAACTGGTCGCCTCGATGCGTCGCACGCCGGAGTCGAGCATCCGCTCGATCAACGCGACCTTCGTCGGCGTGTCGACCAGCGTGTCCTCGTTCTGCAACCCGTCACGGGGTCCGACCTCGACGATCTCGACCTGCATGGTCACCTTCCCACGGCCCGGCACCAACCCATGATCGCATGCCCTCGGCGGCACCATCCGGCCTGGCGGCACGGCTGGTCTCCACGATCGGATCTGGTGCCTCAGCCAGCCACGTCCTCGGCGAGCGCCGCGACCACCTCGTGTGGCGGTCCACGTCGGCGGCGGTCGGGGCCGGCGACATGAGTGCCATGTTGTGGAACGGCGTCATGACGATGCCGCGGTTGAGCAGGTACAGGTGGATGAAGGCGTCCACCTGCTCGTCCTGGCCCGCGGCGGCCTCCGCGCCGGTGCGCGCCGCGTCCGCACGGAACAGGTACTCGATCCTGCACCCGAGGCGCACGACGTGCCAGGGTCAGGCCGCGCGCCTCGATCACGTCGCGCACCCCTGCTCGAAGCGCGCCCCGAGGTCGACCATCCGCGCGAACGGTCGTCGGTCAGGATCCGGTCGAGCGTCACGCGCATCGCCGCCAGCGAACAGCGTGTTGCCCGTGAGCGTGCCGCCCACGCCGCCGACGTCGGCGTTGTGCCAGTCGATCCGGTCGTGCACCCGCTGCGCCACGTCGGCGCTCATCCCGTGGGCGGCGCACGGGATGCCCGCGCCCAGCGTCTTGCCGATGGTCACGATGTCGGGCTTCAGGCCCCACGCGCGGGTGCAGCCGCCCGCCCGGCACTGATGGTGTGGTCTCGTCAATGATCAGCAGCACGTCGTGGCGCGTACACAGGTCGCGGACCGCGTTGTGGTAACCGGGCTCGGGCAACACGATGCCGATGCTTGTCAGGGCGGGCTCGAACAGGCACGCCGCGACGTGTCCGGGCGCCAGGGTCGCCTCGAGGGCGACGAGGTCGTTGATCTCGACCACGCGGGGGTCTGATCGAGCGGGACCGGCGATCCGATGCTGCCCTCACGCTTGATGGTTCCGCCGTCGGGCCCGAGCGTCGCGAACGTCTCGTCGACGGTGCCGTGGTAGCACCAGTTGTGGACAACGATCTTCGACCGCCCCATGATCTGCCGGGCCCAGCGGATCACGAAGCGGTTCGCATCGGTCGCGGTAAGGCTGAACGCCAGCGGGGCAGGCCGAACCGCCGTGCCAGCTCGTCGCCGACCCAGATGGCGTCGGCGGTCGGCAGCATCAACGTCATTCCCTTCGCGGCCCGGCGGGCGATGGCGGCGACGGCGTCGGGCGAGGCATGTCCCGCCATGTTCCCGGTTCGCCGAGGCCAGAAGTCGATGAACTCGTTGCCGTCGACGTCACAGACATGCACCGGTGGCCCCGGCGACGTGGACCGGATGCGCGCCGGGTCAGCCGGTCATCCAGTTCATGGGCACGCCGAACAGCAGTGAGCGGCGGGCGTCGCGCCAGCTCGCCGGACCGCGGATGCCGCTCGAGGAAGCGGCGGCGCTCCCGCTCCATCAGCCCGCGAAGACGGGTCCGGTCGATCTGTCGCACTGCGCACCTCACCGACCAGTGTGGTCACGCCGGTCTCGCCGGCAGCGTGGACCGACGCCACCGGGGGCGCGGCCCGCGCGGAGTCCAGAGCCGTCATCGGGCCAGGCACAGCCGCCCGCCACACAGCACGACGCCGGCCACGTGGCTGGTGTCCAGGTGACCGGCGTCGGGGTCGGTCCACAGCCGCTACCGATGGGCGAGCCTGCGCTTCGGCGGCCAGAGCCGCCGAGGCGAGCGGACGCGGACGCGCGGATCGCGTGGCTCGTCCGGGAGGGGACCGCGTCGCCGCAGCGCACGGGCACGCGCGGCGTGCTCCATGCGATACAGCTGGAGGTGGGTCTCGGGGTGCATCGTGCGTCTCCTTCCGCCGCACCGTTGCGGCGGATCGTTGTCGGTGCCCGCTGGATCGTGGGCGTCGGTGGCGACCGGCGCGCGACGAGCACTCACGATCCGACAGGACGTCGGTGGAGACGACGAAGGCGGCGGCCGCAGCCACCGCCTCTCAGCACGTCGACCGATCTGTGATCAGTCGGGACGAGGCGACGGTGGCGGGGCGGAACGCGGGCATGTTCCAGCCCCCGACACGGCGAACTGCTGCGTGATGGCTGCTGTCATGGCGTTCCTCCTCCCGATGTGCGTCGCGCTTGTCGGCTGCCCGTCTGGGGGGCAGGTCCGCAACCCTCGCGCGGGGCTGCGTCGATGTCAAGAGCCAGTAACCACCGTCGCTGATACATCGCGGCGTCCCGAGAGGCTCGATCGCCACCGCGAGAGACACCGTCGGTCGTCGACGGACACATTCGAGGGTGTCCCTCAGCTATCGACCATGTCCCTTGGCTGCCGTTGGACCCCCCCGGGCGTCGGTGACCGTGATGAGCGCCTGCACGAGGCGAACCTGTTCGACCTCGACGCCACGTCCGCCGACGTCGTCACCTGAGTCCGACGTGGCTCCTACCTCACTGCCGTCGGCGCGCACGACTGACGCCGACCCGGACGACGCACCAGTGGACGGTGGGGCGCGTGTATCCGTGCGTGGCTGGACATGATCCCGAACATCCCGTCACGCGAAAGGCATCGACGATGTTTGGACTCATCCGCCGGGCGCTGCTGGCGGCCGTCTTCGTGTGGAGCGCGATCAACGCCATCCAGAACGCCGAACACATGACCGGACCCGCCGACGCCCTGGGCCTGCCCGAGCCCGAGAGGATGGTCAAGGTCCACGGGTGGGTGAACCTTGTCGGTGGGATCATGCTGGCGCTCAACGTCAAGCCGAAGCTGGCTGCGCTGGCCATGGTCGCCAACCTGATCCCGACCACGGCGGGTGGCCACCAGTTCTGGGAGGCCGACGACGAGGGCGAGAAGATCAACCAGATGGTGCACTTCTTCAAGAACGTCAGCCTCCTGGGCGGGCTGCTCGGCGTCCTCGCCTCCCCGAGGTCGTCCGACGACGCGTAGCCTCAGCCTCAGGGGGTCCACACGCGCGCGGCGTGCTGCGTCTGGAGGCGGGCACGCCGCAGCGCCACCTCGACGAACACCGCGTCGGTGTCGCCGGGGTCGCCGAAGAACGCGGCCAGGTGGTAGGGCATGATGCCGGCGTCCCACAGCCGGCGACGGACGTCCGCGTCGTCGTGGAGCGTCGCCGTGCCCCACGCGGCGAGCTCCCCCGGCGCCTCGGCGTTGCCGATCGGCCAGTGGAACGCAACCTCACGGTTCTCCTTGAGGTTGCGCAGCTTCTTCGATGACACGCGCGTGACGAACCACACGGTCCCGTCGGTGAAGCCGGGCGCGACAACGGCGACGTGCGGACGCCCGGCAGCGTCGGCTGTGCCAATGTAGGTCGTCCAGCCGCACGCCGTCGCCGCGTCGACGACCTCGTCCCACTCCATGGCCGCATCGTGCATGCGACGCGGGTCGCAGACAAGACGCCAGTGGACTCAGCCGGACAGGGCGACCACGGACAGGACCAGAAGCGCGAGCAGGATCAGGCTCACGACGCCGACGATCATCCATGGCACCGACGACTGCTCACGCGGCGGCTCGGGCTGGATCTCGGGGATGTCGATCGTCTTGGTCTGCTCCCCGTCCTCGAACGGGCTGGGCATCCCACACCGACCGCAGTGCGCGGCCTGCCGGCTGTTGCGCGCGCCGCAGCGGGCGCACCTCCACATCTCTGCCCGCCTCCCGATCGTGGTCCACGGGGCGCTCGACGCCAGGGGTGCACAAATCTAGCCGTCCGGTGACGCGGATCCACCGCGTCCACCGACCAGGCGCACGGACCTCGGCCTCCCGTCAGGCGAGGTCGCCGAGCGCGATGTCGTAGGCTTCGGCGTAGGTCGGGAACGCGTGGATGGTGTCACGGAGCACGGCGAGCGGCACGCCGGCGCGGATCGCCAGCACAGCCTCGTGGATCCATGCGTCCGCCATGTCCCCGATCGCGCTCGCCCCGACCAGCACCTGTGCGTCGGCGTCCGCGACCAGCACCAGGCGTCCGCCAGGCGCGCCGGCGACGCTGGTCCGGGGCAGGTCGGACAGGTCAGCCCAGCCGACAGCGACGGTGCCGCACTGTTCGCGGGCCTGCGCGGGTGTCAGGCCGACACCGGCGACCGGCGGATCGGTGTACATGGTCCGCGGGATGGCGCGGTGGTCGGTCCGCGCGTGACCGCCGGCCAGGTTGTCGGCGACGACGCGGGCCTGGTAGTTGGCCATGTGCGTGAACGGCGCGACCATCGTGGCATCGCCCGCAGCCCACAGGTGCTCGGCACCGACGACGCGGCACCGCTCGTCGATCTCGATGCCGCCGGACACGTCGAGGCCGAGGGTCTCGAGCCCGAGGCCCGCCAGGCGCGGCGTGACGCCGGTGGCCGCCAGCAGGACCGCGGCGTCGACGGACGATCCATCGCCGAGGTGGGCCCGCACGCCGCCGTTGCGCGGCTCGACCCGTTCGACGTCGACGTTGGTGCGGACCATCACGCCGTCCTCGGCGAGCCGGTCGGCGACGAGGCGGCCGATCTCGGGCGGCTCGGTGTTCGCGAGCGTCCCGGCCATCTCGACCACGGTCACCGGGACGTCGAACCGCGCGTACAGCTGCGCGATCTCGCACCCGACGGGGCCGCCGCCGATGACCATGAGGGACGCTGGCCGCTCCTGTGCGGCCCATGCGTCGTCGCTCGTCCACACAGCGACGTCGTCGAGCCCGTCGATCGGCGGGCGGGAGTCAGCTGCGCCGGTCGTGATGACGAGATCGTGCCACGTGTGCTCCTGCCCGTCGACGGTCAGCCGGCCCGGCCCGGTGACACGGCCGTCGCCCCGCAGCAGGGTCGCCCCGGCCTGGCGCAGGCCGTCGGCGTGCCGCGCATCGTCCCGGTGGTCGACGAGGTCGTCACGGCGCCGCGCCGCGCTCGCGAAGCCCTTGTCGGGCTGCCTCGGCGTGACCGGGTCCATCGTCGCGCCGAGCTCGATGACGCGGCGCAGCAGCGTGCGGACCTCGCCGGAGCGCAGCATCGCCTTGCTGGGCATGCACGCCGTGAACGGGCACTCGCCGCCGACCAGGTCGCGCTCGACGACCGCGACGTCACGTCCGGCCCCAGCCAGCGCGCGTGCGACGTTCTCTCCCGCCGAGCCTCCGCCCAGCACGATCACGTCGTGGTGCGCCACGCCTGGACCTCCTGTCGTCTGCGTGAACCTCGGCGTACCCATCGGCGCCGGCGGACATCCCGCCGAGGTTGGAGGTCAGGTGCCCGGTGGGTGCGTGGTGACCGTCACGGGGACGCGGTGGACGGTGTTGACGGCATAGCCACCGAGGTTCCAGCGATGCTCGTCGGGCTGGGTGTCGCCCGCGCTGTCCGTGGCCCGGCACACCAGGACGTGGTCGCCCTCGTCCGCCGTCCACCGGAAGCGCCAGCCCTGCCAGGCGTGGTCGGCGACGGCCGCGTCGAGCTCGGCCTCGGTCCAGGTCGCGCCGTCGTCGGTGCTCACCTCGACCCGGTCGATCATCCCCGCGCCGGACCACGCGCGGCCGGTCAGCGTCACGTCGCCGGGCGGCAGGTAGCGGGCACGCGTGAAGAAGTCGGGGATGCCCGGGGGCACGATGAGCGAGCGCACGGCCATGCGGGTCACCGGCTCGCCCGCATCGTCGGACTCCGCCCTGAACCGGTAGGCCGTCGCCTGCTGGTAGCCGGTGAATGGCTCGGTCGACGCCGTGATCCGGGCCAGCCACTTGACGCTGGTCATTCCATACCAGCCGGGGACCAAGAGGCGCAGCGGGAAGCCGTGCTGTGGTGGCAGCGGTCTGCCATTGAGGCCGTGGACGAGCAGCGGGCCCTCGTCGCGCACCTGCTGTGGGGTGAGGCTGCGCTGGTATGCCTGCTCGACGCCACCCTCGACCCCCCGGTCGAGCCCAGTGAAGACGATATCGACGGCGTCGGGCGACAGTCCGGCGTCCTCGAGCAGCGGCCACAGCGGCGTGCCCGTCCACTCGCCGGTGCCGACCGCCTCCAGCAGCCACGGCTGGCTCAGCGCGCGGGGCGACAGCCGCGCCCGACCGTTGCCCGCGCACTCCATCGTCACGGGGCGCGTGACCGTCTCGCGAGCACGCAGGTCGTCAAGCGAGAGCGACAGTGGCGTGTCGACGGCGCCGTCAATCTCCAGGCGGAACGCCGCCTCGTCGACCACCGGGATGTCGTAGTGCACCAGCAGGTAGTGCAGACCGACCGGTGTCACGTCGTAGCGCATCGCCTCGAGCGGCATGCCGTGGTTGCGCGCGGCGAGCTGCAGCTCCTCACGTGTGATCTCCTCGGTGGCCGCGGTGCCCGTCGGCGCGGTCGTCATGTCGTTCCCTTCGTCGTCCGTCCCCGGGGTGCCGGGAGCGGTCGCCTGCGTCGCGCGGCGCCCATCGTCGCACGATGCCGAGCGCGCAAGGGCGAGCCTGGCACGAGAGCGCCAGGTCCACCACCGGCGATGTCACACCTCGTCGGTGTCGGTCGTCAGGTGGGGCGAGGACGAACACAGGAGGTGTCCGATGAGGATCTTCGTCGCCGGAGCGACGGGCGTGCTCGGCCGCCGGGTGGTCCCCGGGCTGATCGCCGCAGGCCACGACGTCGACGCAGTCGCCCGGAATCCGGCCAAGGCAGAGCAACTGCGGACGCAGGGTGCATCGCCGATCGCGGTCGACCTGTTCGACGCGGCCGCAGTCGCGACCGCCGTCCGCGGCAGCGATGCCGTCGTCAACCTGGCCACTGCGATCCCCCCGATGGGCCGGATGCTCCGACGGTCGGCGTGGGAGATGACCGATCGCCTGCGCACCGACGCGTCGCGCAATCTGGTCGACGCCGCCCTCGCCACGGGCGCGCGGCGCTACGTGCAGGAGGCGTTGGGGTTCGTCTACCCCGACCGCGGCTCGGCCTGGATCGACGAGGACACGGCGCTGGCGCCAGCGCCCTTCGCCAGGGCGGTCCTCTCGGCGGAGGCCGAGGCGCGACGGTTCGGCGCCGACGGCGGGACCGGGATCGCGTTGCGGTTCGGGCTGTTCTACAGCGCTGATTCAGAGCAGACGCGCCAGATCGCCTCCGGGGCACGCGGGGGCTGGCTCGCGCTTCCGGGGCGTGGAGACGCGTACCGGCCGTGGGTGCACGTCGACGACGCGGCTACCGCCGTCGTGGTCGCGCTGGACGCTCCCGGCGGCGTGTACAACGTGGTCGACGACCACCCCCTGACCAACGACGAGCATGCCAGCGTCCTGGGCGAGCTGGTCGGTCGACGCCTTCGCCGCCCACCCTCGTGGCTCGCGGTCGGCCCCCTGCGGCTGCTGACCCGGTCGTTGCGGGTGTCGAACCGGCGGCTGCGCGACGCGACAGGGTGGCGTCCGGCGTACGCGTCACTGCGCGAGGGCTGGGACGAGGTGCTCGCGCGCCTGGGTGCGGTGACGGCCGGTGTCTAGTCGCCGCACGGCGCTGTGGCTGCTTGCCGCGGCGATGGTCACGGTCGGTGTGTGGGCGCAGTTCGCACCGGCGTCGTTCTACACGTCGTTCCCGGCGGGCGGTGCCTGGGTCGCGGCCGACGGCCCCTACAACGAGCACCTCGTACGCGACGTGGGCGGTCTCAACCTCGCGTTGGCGTTCCTGCTCGCTGTCGCCGCGACCCGCCTGGAGCCGCACGTGACGCGCATGGTCGCGGTGGCCGCGCTCGTCTACGCCGTCCCCCACCTCGTGTACCACGCCCAGCATCTCGAGCTGTATGGCGCCGGCGACGCCGCCGCGAACGTGATCACACTCGGCCTGGTGGTGCTCGTGCCATGCTGGTTGGCGATCTCGCCCACACCACGCGGCGATCCGGCGTCAGCCGGGCCGCGGACCCCGGAGGTACAGGCCGGTGGACGCTGAGGCGCTCATCGCGAGCGAACGGCCTCGTCTGTTCGGCATCGCCTACCGGATGCTGGGCGAGGCCGGCGAGGCCGAGGACGCGGTGCAGGAGACCTTCCTCCGGTGGTCCCAGGCCGATTGGGCCGAGGTCGACAACCCGGCGGGCTGGCTGACGACGGTGCTGGCACGCATCTGCCTCGATCGACTGAAGTCGGCCCAGCACCGGCGGGAGACCTACGTCGGGCCGTGGCTGCCGGAGCCGATCGCGACCGACACGCTCGATCCCGCCGACGACGCCGCGCTCGCCGACAGCCTCAGCCTGGCGTTCCTGGTCGTGCTGGAGCGCCTGTCCCCATTGGAGCGCGCGGCGTTCCTGCTCCACGACGTGTTCGGCTACGCCCACGACGAGGTCGCGGCGATGCTGGAGCGAACCCCTGCGGCCGTGCGTCAGGTCGCCGCGCGCGCCAGAGGCCACCTGGCCGCGGAGCGTCCACGGTACGAGCGCGACGCGGCGCGCAGGGAGGCGGTCACGGAGGCGTTCGTCGAGGCCGTCGACGGCGCCGACCTCGACGCGTTGATGGACGTCCTCGCGCCCGACGTGGTGTTCGTCGCCGACGGTGGCGGAATCGTGGCCGCCGCGCGTCACCCCCAGCACGGCGCGGACCGGGTCGCCCAGGTCATCATCTCGCTGGCGCGCCTCAAGCCACCCGACTGGACGCTCGGCGCGCGCGAGCTCAACGGCGAGCCGGGCTTCACCGTCCACCGCCCGGACGGCACGATCGACAGCGCGTGGGTCCTCCACGCAATCGGGCACCGCGTCGTCCGCATCGACGTGCTTCGCAACCCGGCCAAGCTGGCCGGCCTGGAGCCCTCCGAACCGAACTGACCGATGGCTCCGCGCCCGGCGCCGTCAGCGGTCGACGACCATGACCTCGAACGAGTACTTGTCCGCCCGGTAGATGTGCCGCCCAAGCTCGACGGCCCGGCCACTGTCATCGTACGTGGTGCGCTCCATCGTGAGCACGCAGGTGCCCCTCCGCACACCGAGCTGCCTGGCCTCGGCCGCCGACGCGTCGCGCGAGCCGATCCGTTGCGATGCGATGCGAGGATGGATGCCCTTGGCGCGGAACAGGGCGTAGAGGCCACCGGTCTCGAGCTGTGCACGGGTGAAGGTCGCTGCGACCTCGGCCGGCAGCCAGTTGCGCATCAGCGCGAGCGGCTCGCCGTCCGCGAACCGGAGGCGCTCGAGGTGCAGCACGTTGTCGCCGGCCGCGATGCCGAGGGTCTCGGCGACCGCCTCGTCAGCCTCGATGAAGGAGTGGACGAGCACGTCCGTCCGCGGCTCCTGGCCCGCCTCCAGCAGGTCGTCGTAGAGGCTCGTGAGCTGGACCTGCCGCTTGACCGCGTGGCTGCCGACGACCTGGGTCCCGATCCCCCGCTTGCGCACCACCAGACCCTTGTCGACCAGCTCCTGCATGGCGCGTCGCACCGTCGGACGCGACAGACCCCAGCGCTTGGCGATGCCCGTCTCGTTCTCGAGCCGCGTCCCGGGAGCGAGCTCTCCACGGTCGATCGCGGCCTCGATCTGCCGGGATACCTGGTAGTACAGCGGGACAGGGCTGGAGCGATCGAGGTCGAAGGTCAGCTCGGGCAAACGGTCTCCGTGCGTGTCAGATGGCGCGATGGATCTATCGCTGCCGACCATCGTATCGTCACCCGCCCCGGCGGGACGCGTCACCTGCATGTGTGGACATCGTGACAACCTCTTGACGTAGCGGCACGTGTGCCCGACGCTGGGTCCAGGGCCACACTGCGCCGCACCGGAAGGCCGGGACGGTCACGGGGGTAGACGTGCCGCAGGGCGAAGATCACATCCTCACCACCCTCCCGCGCCGCCCGCCTGGGTCACGTCCTACGGCGTGATCATCGGGCTTCGATGTCGGTTTGTAAAGACATTCTGTCAATACGACGTAGTTATGTCTTTATCACCTATTGACATCCTGCTCTCGATGCGCGATGGTCACCGTGCGAGCCAGGCTGGCGAGCGAGGGCAGGAGGACGCGGTGCGTCGTTGCAGCCGGATGCGCGCGGCATGACCTACGACGTCGTGACGATGGGACGGGTCGGGATCGACGTCTACCCCCTCCAGGTCGGCGTGGGGCTCGAGGAGGTCACCACCTTCGGCAAGTTCCTGGGCGGCAGCGCGACGAACGTCGCCGTCGCCGCGGCGAAACACGGACGGCGCAGTGCCGTGATCACCCGCACAGGCGCCGATCCCTTCGGACGCTTCGTGCACACGGCACTGCGCGACCTCGGCGTCGACGATGCGTTCGTGACCGCCGTCGACGGTCTGCCGACGCCGGTCACGTTCTGCGAGATCTTCCCGCCCGACGACTTCCCTCTGTACTTCTACCGCCTGCCCAAGGCACCGGACCTCGAGCTGCGGGCCGACGAGCTGGACCTCGACGTGATCCGGGAGGCGGGGATCTTCTGGATGACCGTCACGGGGCTGTCGCAGCAACCCAGCCGTGACGCGCACCACGCCGCGTGGCGGGCACGTGGGCGCCGCACCCACACCGTGCTCGACCTCGACTACCGCCCCATGTTCTGGTCGTCCCAGGAGGAGGCCCGCCGCGAGATCGCGCCGGCGCTCGAGCACGTCACCGTCGCCATCGGCAACCTCGAGGAGTGCGAGACGGCCGTCGGCGAGCGCGAACCGGAACGGGCCGCGAAGGCGCTGCTGAATCGCGGCGTCGAGCTCGCGATCGTGAAGCAGGGGCCCAGGGGCGTGCTCGGACGGACCGCCGACGAGAGCGTTGAGGTGCCACCGTTCCCGGTGGACGTCGTCAACGGGCTCGGCGCCGGCGACAGCTTCGGCGGCGCGGTGTGCCATGGGCTGCTGTCCGGGTGGTCGCTCGAGCGGATCCTGACGTTCGCCAACGTGGCGGGCGCGATCGTCGCGTCACGGCTCGAGTGCTCGACCGCGATGCCGACCAGCGCCGAGGTCGAGGCCGAGCTGCGGGGCGAGGTCGAGGCCGAACTGCGGGGCGAGGTCGAGGCCGAACGTCAGCGAGCCGGCGGGCGGGGGCCCGAACAGGTCGCCGCGACGCGGGAAGGTGGCGGGGATGCCTGAGCTCGACCTGCACGAGCTGCGCGGGGTGCGGGCCCACGACCCGCAGGCCGTCGCCGACGCCGCGCGGCGACGGGTGCGTCGGCCGTTGTTGGGCGGCGACGGCAGGCTTATGCTGGTCGCCGCGGACCACCCGGCACGCAACGCGATCGGCGTCGGAGACGAGGCCAACGCGATGGCCGACCGCACGGAGCTGCTCACGCGCCTGGTGACTGCGCTGTCCCGGCCCGGCGTCGACGGCGTGCTGGGAACCGCCGACATCGTCGAAGACCTGCTGCTGCTCGGCGCGCTCGACGACAAGGTCGTCATCGGCTCGATGAACCGGGGCGGGTTGCAGGGTGCGGTCTTCGAGCTCGACGACCGCTTCACCGGGTACGACACGGAGACCCTCGTCGACCGCGGCCTCGACGGCGGCAAGATGCTGTGTCGCATCGACCTGGCAGACCACGGCACGCTCGCAACCCTGCAGGCGTGCGCGACGGCCGTGACCGAGCTGGCCGGCCGGGGCCTGATGGCGATGCTCGAACCGTTCATGTCCACGCGCTCGGATGGCCCGGTCCGCAACGACCTGACGCCCGACGCGGTGATCCGCTCGATCGGGATCGCCAGCGGGCTCGGCGCCACGAGCAGCCACACGTGGCTCAAGCTGCCGGTCGTCGACGACATGGAGCGGGTGATGACGGCGACCACCCTGCCAACCCTGCTGCTCGGTGGGGACCGGTCGGGCCCGCAGGACGAGGCGTACGCCAGCTGGGAGAAGGCACTCGTGCTGCCGGGCGTGCGTGGCCTCGTCGTGGGGCGGACGCTGCTGTACCCGGCGGACCACGACGTCGAGGCGGCGGTCGACGTCGCCGCCTCGCTCGTGCACACCGGACCGATGGCCGAGGAGCAGCGATGACCGACACTCTCCGGTTGCACAGGACGGCCGCCGAGCTCGGGACCGGGCCGTGGACACTCGAGGTCAAGCCCAAGTCCGCCGGCTGGGAGCACTCGAGCCTGCGCATCCTCGACCTCCCGGCCGGCGGAGCGCACGAGTTCGACACGGACGAGGACGAGACGCTCGTGCTGCCCCTGTCGGGATCGTGCGTGGTGGCCTGCGAGGACGAGCGTTTCGATCTCGACGGCCGTGACGACGTGTTCACGCAGATCAGCGACTTCGCCTACATACCCCGCGACGCGACCGTGCACATCAGCAGCGAGCAGGGCGGACGGTTTGCGCTCCCGGCGGCGCGGGCATCTCGGCGGCTGCGACCACGCTACGGTCCGGCGGCCGATGTCCCGTCCGAGCTGCGAGGTGCGGGCCAGTGCTCCCGCCAGGTCGTGAACTTCGCCACGCCCGAGGCCTTCGAAGCAGACAACCTGATCGCGTGTGAGGTGCTCACCCCCGCGGGCAACTGGTCGTCGTTTCCGCCCCACAAGCATGACGAGGAGCGCCCGGGCGAGGAGACCCCGTTGGAGGAGATCTACTACTTCGTCGTGGCGGACGGCCCCACCGGCCCCGGCATGGCCTACCAGCGGGTGTACGGCACGGACGACCGGCCGATCGACGTGCTGGTCGAGGTCCGGTCCGGTGACGTGGTGCTGATCCCCCATGGGTGGCACGGCCCGTCCATGGCCGTGCCGGGCTACGACCTGTACTACCTCAACGTCATGGCAGGTCCCGGCGCCGAACGGGCGTGGCGGATCTGCTTCGACGCCGCACATGCCTGGGTCACCGAGACCTGGGGCGAGCAGCAGATCGATTCCCGCTTGCCGATGTCCGCAGCGGAACCAGGCCCCGCGGAGGATCTGCCGATGTCTTCCGCGGTGTCCGAGGAGAGGAACCGCCAGTGAGCGGGACGGTGCGGTTGACCGCTGCTCAGGCGGTCGTGCGCTTCCTGGCCAACCAGCACACGGAGCGCGACGGACGGCGCCGGAAGCTCTTCGCAGGCTGCTTCGGGATCTTCGGCCACGGCAACGTCGCAGGCGTCGGCCAGGCGCTGCTCGAGGCCGAGCTCGCCGAGCCCGACGCCCTGCCGTACCACCTTGCCCGCAACGAGCAGGCGATGGTGCACGCGTCAGCGGCGTACACCAGGATGCGCAACCGGCTGACGACATTCGCCTGCACGGCGTCGATCGGTCCGGGCTCGACGAACATGCTCACCGGCGCGGCCCTGGCGACCATCAATCGGCTGCCGGTGCTGCTGCTGCCCAGCGACATCTTTGCCACCCGGGTGTCGAGCCCCGTGCTGCAGGAGCTTGAGGATCCCCGCAGCTATGACGTCTCGGTCAACGACGCGTTCCGCCCGCTGTCGGCGTTCTTCGACCGTGTGTGGCGGCCCGAGCAGCTGCCGGCGGCGCTGCTGGGCGCCATGCGGGTCCTGACCGACCCGGCGAACACGGGCGCGGCCACGATCGCGCTCCCGCAGGACGTGCAGGCCGAGGCGCACGACTGGCCGGTCGAGCTGTTCGACGAGCGCGTGTGGCACATCGTCCGCACTCCGCCCGAGCCCGACCAGCTGACGCGGGCGTGGGATGTCATCCGTACCGCCGAGCGACCGATCATCGTCTCCGGGGGCGGCGTGATCTACGCCGAGGCCACCGACGACCTGCGCGCGTACGTGGAGGCGACCGGCATCCCGGTCGGCGAGACCCAGGCAGGCAAGGGCTCACTGCCCTACGATCATCCCCTGGCCCTCGGCGCGATCGGCAGCACCGGGACGACCGCGGCCAACCGCATGGCGCGTGAGGCCGACGTCGTCATCGGCATCGGCACGCGCTACAGCGACTTCACGACGGCGTCGCGCACCGCGTTCGCCGATCCTGGCGTGCGGTTCGTCAACATCAACGTCGCGCCCCTCGACGCCCACAAGCACGCGGGCGTCGCCGTGCTCGCCGACGCGCGTGAGACGTTGCGCGCACTGGCGGACGCGGCGCGGGGGTGGTCGGTCGGTGACGCGTACCGCGACCGCGCCCGCGAGCTCTCGGCGGAGTGGGACAGCACCGTCGAGCACGCCTACACCCTGGGGCACGGCCCGCTGCCCGCGCAGTCGGAGGTCATCGGCGCGGTCAACGAGCTGTCGGATCCCCGCGACGTCGTGGTGTGCGCGGCCGGCTCGATGCCCGGTGACCTGCACAAGCTGTGGCGGACCCGCGACCCCAAGGGCTATCACGTCGAGTACGGCTACAGCTGCATGGGCTACGAGATCGCCGGCGGGGTCGGCATCGCGCTGGCCGCACCCGACCGCGACGTGTTCGTCATGTGCGGCGACGGCTCGTATCTGATGATGTCGTCCGAGCTGGTGACGGCGGTGTCGGAGGGCATCAAGATCATCGTCGTGCTGGTCCAGAACCACGGCTTCCACTCGATCGGCGCCCTGTCCGAGGAGCTGGGATCCCAGCGCTACGGCACGCGGTACCGGTACCGCGACGACGACAGCGGTCGGCTCGACGGCGCGAAGCTGCCGATCGACCTGGCCGCCAACGCCGAGAGCCTGGGCGTGACCGTCCTGCGTGCCGACGACGTCGACGCGTTCCGCGAGGCGCTGGCGCAGGCCAAGAAGCACAGCGGCGGCCCCGTGCTCGTGCACATCGAGACGGACCCGCTGGTGCACGCGCCCGACAGCGAGTCGTGGTGGGACGTGCCGGTCTCGCAGGTCGCGGAGCTGGACTCGACGACCCAGGCGTTCACCACCTACCAGAAGCACAAGGAGCAGCAGCGTAAGTACATGGCGGACCCCGCGGCAACGGTCACCGACGACGAAGGACGGACGTCGTGAGAACCATTCAGCACTGGATCAACGGCGCATCGACGCGCGGTGCAGCGGAACGAACGGGGCCGGTGTGGAACCCCGCCATCGGCGAGCGACAGGCCGAGGTGGTCCTGGCCTCCACCACGGATGTCGATGCGGCCGTGCAGGCTGCCGCGACCGCCTTCGAGAGTTGGTCCCAGACGTCGCTGTCACGGCGGACCAACATCATGTTCGCCTTCCGCGAGCTGATCAACGACCGCATCGCCGAGCTCGCCGAGATCATCTCCGACGAGCACGGCAAGGTGCTGTCGGACGCCGCCGGCGAGGTGCAGCGGGGGCTCGAGGTCGTCGAGTTCGCCTGCGGCATCCCGCACCTGCTCAAGGGCGAGTACTCCGACCAGGTGTCGACCAACGTCGACGCGTTCTCCTACCGCCAGCCGCTCGGCGTCTGCGCCGGCATCACGCCGTTCAACTTCCCGATCATGGTCCCGATGTGGATGTACCCGGTCGCGATCGCCTGCGGGAACACGTTCGTGCTGAAGCCGAGCGAGCGGGATCCGTCGGTCTCGATGCGGGTGGCAGAGCTGTGGGCCGAGGCCGGGCTGCCCGACGGCGTGTTCAACGTCGTGCACGGCGACAAGGAGGCCGTCGACGCGCTGCTCGACCATCCCGACGTCGCGGCCGTGTCGTTCGTCGGATCGACGCCGATCGCGAAGTACATCCACAGCCGGGGCACCGAGCACGGCAAGCGCGTCCAGGCACTCGGCGGCGCGAAGAACCACGCGATCGTGCTGCCCGACGCCGACCTCGACTTCGCCAGCGACCACCTGGTCGCCGCGGCCTTCGGCTCGGCGGGCGAGCGCTGCATGGCGATCTCGGCGGCCGTCACCGTGGGAGCGGCCGGCGACGCGCTCAAGGAGGTGCTGCAGGACAAGGCGACCTCGGTGCGGGTGGGGCCGGGAGACGATCCCGACAGCGAGATGGGCCCGGTCGTCACCAGGCAGGCGCAGGAGCGGATCCTGCGCTACATCGACTCGGGCGAGCAGCAGGGCGCCGACATCACCGTCGACGGCCGCGGTCTGGTCGTCGAGGGCTACGAGAACGGCTTCTTCGTCGGGCCGACCGTGATCGACCGCGTCACGACCGACATGGATGTGTACCGCGACGAGATCTTCGGTCCGGTGCTGTCGGTCGTGCGCAGCGACACCGTCGACGAGGCGATCGAGCTGATCAACGCCAACCCGTATGGCAACGGCACCGCCATCTTCGCCCGCAGCGGGGAGGCCGCGCGGCGGTTCCACCGCGGCGTCACCGTCGGGATGATCGGCATCAACGTCCCCGTGCCGGTCCCAATGGCCTTCTATTCCTTCGGGGGCTGGAAGGACTCGCTGTTCGGCGACCACCACATCCACGGCCCGGAGGGCGTGCGGTTCTACACGCGCGGCAAGATCGTCACCGCCCGCTGGCCACACATGGAGCAGCCGCTCGACGCCAGCTACGACATGCCGACCGCCGAATGACCCGAGCGGAGGGGCACCGATGATGACCGACGCGTCGCAGACCGAGCCGCAGGTGAAGCTCGGCACCGCTCCGGACTCGTGGGGTGTGTGGCTGCCGGACTCTGACCTGCAGACACCGTGGCACCGGTTCCTCGACGAGGTCGCCGCCTGCGGCTACGAATGGATCGAACTCGGGCCGTACGGCTACCTGCCCACCGACCCGGCGCGTTTGCGCGATGAGCTCGAATCGCGGGGCCTGCGATGCTCCGGGCAGGCGGTGTTCGCGCCGTTCCACCACGCCGACGGCTTCGACAGGACGTTGCCCGACGCGCGGGCGGTGGCCGAGCTGACCAGCGCGATGGGCGGCCGCTACGTGATCCTGCTGCCAGGTCTGCACACGGACGAGTTCGGTACGCAGACCGAGCCGAAGGAACTGGACGACGACGCCTGGAAGCGTCTCGTCGACGGCAACAACCGGATGGCCAGAGTGCTGGCCGAGGAGTACGGCTGCACGCTCGTCTTCCACTCCCACGCCGACAGCCACGTCGAGTCGCAGGAGCAGATCGACCGGTTCGTGGCCGACACCGACCCCGAGTACGTCCAGCTGTGCCTCGACACCGGGCACGTCGCGTACGGCGGCGCGGACAATTTCAAGATCATCGCCGGCCATCCCGAGCGCATCGGCTACGTGCACCTCAAGTGCATGGATCCCCAGATCCTTCGGCGCGTGGTCGAGGCACCGCTGTCGTTCGCGCAGGCGGTCAAGGAGGGGGTCTGCATCGAGCCGCCCGCCGGCGTGCCCGACATGCGCCTGATCAGCGACGCGCTGCACGGTCTGGACACCGAGCTCTTCGCGATCGTCGAGCAGGACCTCTTCCCGTGCGACCCGGACCTGCCGCTGCCCATCGCACGACGCACCCGGGGGCACCTGCGGGCGTGTGGGATCGGCACCCGGATGCGAGGAGTGAGCTCGACATGACTGTACTTCCGGCGGACCGCGACAGTCCGCCGGCCGGAACCCCGGCACTGCGGAGGTATCCATGAGCCAGACGCTTGGCCAGCAACCGACGGCGGAGGCCGATGATCGGACCCAGGGCCGGTCGCTTCTTCGCCGATTGATCGCCCGCCCAGAGGTCGGCTCGGTCATCGGTGCGATCGTCATCTTCATCTTCTTCTTCGCTGTCGCACCACCGTTCAGAGGCATATCGGCCCAGACCACTGTGCTGTACGCCAGTTCGACGATCGGACTGATGGCCGTCGCCGTAGCGCTGTTGATGATCGGTGGAGAGTTCGACCTGTCGGCCGGTGTGGCGGTCACCACCGCGGCGCTCACCGCGTCGATGTTCGCCTACCAGATGCGTGCCAACGTGTGGGTCGGTGTCCTCGTCGCGCTCCTGGTCGCGCTGGCGATCGGGTTCTTCAACGGCTGGCTGGTCATGAAGACGGGCATCCCCAGCTTCCTTGTGACGCTCGGCTCCTTCCTGATGTTGCAGGGCCTGAACCTGGCTGTGACCCGGCTGGTCACGGGCGTTGTCGCAAGCCCACCGATCAGCGACATGGAGGGGTTCCCCAGCGCGGAGGCCGTGTTCGCGTCGTCGATCTCGATCGGGAGTGTGTCGCTCCGGATCACGGTCATCTACTGGCTGGTGTTCGTCGCGATTGCTACGTGGGCGCTGCTGCGGACGAGGATCGGCAACTGGATCTTCGCGGTCGGCGGTGACGCGGATGCCGCCCGTGCGGTCGGTGTTCCGGTCAAGGGCACCAAGATCGGGCTCTTCATGTTCGTCGGCTTCATGGCCTGGTTCACCGGGATGCATCTGCTGTTCACGTTCAACAGCATCCAGTCCGGTGAGGGCGTTGGTAACGAGTTCCTCTACATCATCGCCGCCGTGATCGGCGGCAACCTGCTCACCGGTGGCTACGGGTCGGCGGTCGGATCAGCGGTCGGTGCCTTCATCTTCGGCATGGCCACGCAGGGCATCGTGTTCGCCGGCTTCCAGGCCGACTGGTTCTTCTTCTTCCTCGGCGTGATGTTGCTGCTTGCGACGATCGCCAACACGTGGGTTCGAGAAGCCGCTCGCTAGGAGGGCGTCATGAGTGACAACGGACCAGCCGCGGTCAAGCCAGGCGAGCACACACGCCTCGTTGAGATGCATGACGTCGGCAAGCACTACGGCCACATCTACGCCCTGGAGGGAGTGTCCCTGGGTGTCGACTCGAGCGAGGTCACGTGCGTGCTTGGCGACAACGGCGCCGGCAAGTCCACGTTGATCAAGATCGTCGCCGGGCTGCATCAGCACGACGAAGGCACGCTGATCGTCGACGGCGAGGAGACCCGGTTCAACTCGCCGCGGGATGCCCTGGACCACGGCATCGCCACGGTGTACCAGAACCTCGCGGTCGTGGAGCTGATGCCCGTGTGGCGCAACTTCTTCCTGGGCTCCGAGAAGGTCAAGCACCGGTGGCCGGTCAAGTCACTTGACGTGGACTTCATGAAAACCACGGCGCGCGACGAGCTGCTCAAGATGGGGATCGACCTCCCCGACATGGAACAGCCGCTCGGCACGCTGTCCGGAGGTCAGCGTCAGAGTGTGGCGATCGCCCGCGCCGTCTACTTCGGCGCCCGGGTCCTGATCCTCGACGAGCCGACCGCCGCGCTCGGGGTCAAGCAGTCGGGAGTGGTCCTCAAGTACACCGCCCGCGCCCGCGACGCGGGGCTGGGCGTGATCTTCATCACGCACAACCCGCACCACGCGTACATGGTCGGCGACCACTTCGTGATCCTCAAGCTGGGCCGGATGGTCCTCGACAAGACACGTGCGGAGACCAGCCTCGACGAGTTGACCCGCCAGATGGCGGGCGGCGACGAGCTCGAGGAGCTCTCGCACGAGCTCGAGCGCTGACGTCGACCCGCACCCCGAGGAGGGACCCCCATGCTGCTCAACGTCGGTGTGATCGGCACCGGCAACATCGGCACGTACCACATCAACCGGCTGGCCCGCCACATCTCCGGCGCGCGGGTCGCCGCCGTCTACGACCTGGCGAAGGAGCGTGCTGCACAGGTCGCGGAATCCGTGGGTGCGAAGGCGCACAGCGAGCCCAGCGACGTCATTGCCGACGACGGCGTCGACGCGGTGATCGTGACGTCGCCGGGCGATACGCACGCGGAGTTCATCCTCGCCAGCATCGCGGCGGACAAGCCGGTCCTGTCGGAGAAACCGCTGGCGACGACGGCAGAGGACGGTCTGCGTGTGCTCGAGGCCGAGGTGGTGCACGGTCGTCGGCTGGTGCAGGTCGGGTTCATGCGGCGGTTCGACGCCGGCTACCGCCAGGTCAAGGCGACGATCGACGACGGCGCGATCGGCACGCCGCTGCTCGTCCACTGCGTCCACCGCAACCCGATCGCGCCGGATTTCTTCACCAGCGAGATGCTGCCGACCGACTCGGTGGTCCACGAGATCGACGCGACGCGGTGGCTGTTGGAGGCCGAGTTCGCGGCGGCGACGGTGCTCACACCGCGCAGCAGCCCTTCGGCTCCCGACGGCCTGCTGGACCCGCAGCTGGTGATCCTCGAGACGACCGACGGTGTGATCGTCGAGGTCGAGGTCTTCGTCAACGCGCAGTACGGCTACGACGTGCGGTGCGAGGTGGTCGGCTCCGAAGGGACCGTGGAGCTCGAGACACCGTCGACGGTGTCGGTGACCCGGGACTTCGCCCGCGGCCGGTCCGTGCCCGCCGACTGGAAGGAGCGCTTCGACAACGCCTTCCACGCCGAGATCGCGCAATGGGTCGACGGCCTGCATGCCGGGACGATCACCGGCCCGAGCGCCTGGGACGGCTACGCCGCGACCGTCGTCGCAAACGCCAGCGTCGACGCGCTGCACAGCGGCCAGCGCAAGGCGATCGACCTGGTCGACAAGCCCGACTTCTATGCCTGACCTCCCGCCCTGTCCGCCCACATCCGTGAGGGAAAGACGATGAAGATCGCGCTGGACCCGTACATGCTCCGCTCCACGCCGCTGCTCGAGTTGCCCGGCGTCGTCGCCGACCTCGGCTATGAGCACATCGAGTTGTCGCCGCGGGAGGACTTCCTGCCCTTCTTCACGCACCCGCGCGTCGACGACGCCACCGTGGCCGCGTTCCGCTCGACACTCGACACCGCAGACGTCGACGTGGCCTGTGTGCTGCCGCTGTACCGCTGGTCGGGACCCGACGAGGACGCACGCCAGGCCGCGGTCCGCTACTGGAAGCGGGCGATCCAGATCACGGTCGACCTGGGGTGCGAGGTCATGCTCTCGGAGTTCAACGGCCGCCCCGAAGCCTCGGACGTCAGTGAGGCGCAGTTCTGGCGGTCGATGGAGGAGCTGCTGCCGATCTTCGAGCGCGAGGGGATCCACCTGCGCCTCGAGCCTCACCCAGACGACTTCATCGAGGACGGCTTCGCGGCGATCGACATGATCCGTGGGATCAACTCGCCGAATGTCACCTTCGAGTACTGCGCACCGCACTCGTTCCATCAGGGTGGCGACATCGAAGGGATCATGACCTACGCCGGCGACCTGCTGACCCATGTGCACGTCGCCGACAGCTTCGACCACCGCCTATCGTCCGGGTTGCGTTACATCGTCAACCCGCCGGGCTCGCCGGCGCGGGTGCACCAACACCTGGACATCGGGCAGGGCGAAGTCGACTGGGACGTGTTCTTCGGCACGCTCGGTCGGCTGGGGTTCGACGGGATCATGACCGCCTGCGTCTTCGCGTGGGAGGAACGCGCCCATGAGTCGTGCGTCTTCATGCGCGAGCAGATCACCCAGTACGTGGAGAAGTGGTGACCGAGCCCGGGAGCTGCGCGGTGGCTTCGAGCCCCGCGGCGGTGCGCCTATGGGCACCACCGCCCAGCCCGACCTTCCCGATCCGTCACGTACGCACCGACGCCATTGAGCGAAGAGGAACCATCATGTTCAGAGCCGGCAGGCACCTACCACTGTCCGTTATCATCGCCGCCGTGCTGGCGCTGCTCCTTGCAGCGTGCAGTGAGACTGGTGGAGCCCCACGAGCCGAGGGCGGTGGTACCGGGCAGGCCGTCGCTCAGGCCGACACACCTGCCGCCACTATCGCGTTGGTCACCCATGGCCCGCAGGGCGACACGTTCTGGGACATCATCCGGACCGGCGCGGAGGCCGCAGCCCAGAAGGACAACATCACCCTGGAGTACGCGAGCGACGCCGACCCCAGCCAGCAGGCGAACCTGATCCAGAACGCGATTGACCGCGGCGTCGACGGGATCGCGGTCACCATGCCGAGCAGCGAGGCGTTGTCCCGCCCGATCCAGCAAGCGGTCGAGGCCGGCATCCCGGTCACGATGCTCAACGCCGGGTTCCAGGACTGGCGAAACACCGGCGCACTCATGTACTTCGGCCAGGACGAGGGGGTGGCGGGCGAGGCCGCCGGCGAGCGGCTGAATGAGGAGGGGGCGACGAAGGTCCTGTGCGTGCCCCAGGAGCAGGGCCAGTCGCAGCTGGAGGCGCGGTGCGACGGCGTCGATCAGACGTTTCAGGGCGACTACGAGAAGGTGTACGTCGACGGCACCAACATGCCGTCGGTGCAGTCCACCATCTCGTCGAAGCTGCAGCAGGATCCGAACATCAGCCACGTGCTGACGCTCGGGGCACCGTTCGCGCTGACCGCGGTGTCAGCTATCGAGGAAGCCGGCAGCGAGGCGCAGGTCGTCACGTTCGACACCAATGCCGAGCTGGTCCAGGCCATCCAGTCCGGCGATGTCCTGTGGGCGATCGACCAGCAGCCGTACCTGCAGGGCTATGGGTCTATCGACGGGCTGTGGCTGTACCTCAACAACCGCAACGTCATCGGCGGGGGCGAGGCCGTCCTGACCGGCCCAGCGTTCATCGACGAGAGCAACATCGACGCGATCGCGGAGCTCGCCCGGCAGGGCACCCGCTAGGAGGCCCAGGACCGGCGGGCAGGTCGCCGCAGAGCGACCGGCCCGCCGCAGTCAGGAAAGGAGTTGCCATGGCATCGTCCATCGGGGTCGCCGTCGTAGGCGCCGGCATGGTCGGTCGCGCCCACGCCAATGGGTACCGGGCCGCCTCGACCGTGTACGGGACCGACGGACCGGACGTCCGGCTCGTGGCCATCGCCGATCCCAACGAGGAGTTCGCGCAGGACACGGCGACACGCTTCGGCTACGAACGCACCGAGAAGAGCTGGGAGGCCCTCGTCGACGCACCGGACGTCGACGCGGTGAGCGTCGCGGTCGCCAACCACCTGCACCGCGAGATCGTCGAGGAGATGCTCGCCGCCGGCAAGCACGTGCTGTGCGAGAAGCCACTGGCCCCGACGACCGAAGACGCGCAGGCCATGGTCGAAGCCGCCGAGCCGTCCGACCGGGTCGCCGCGGTCGGCTTCACGTTCCGCCGCTCGCCAGCGATCAACGCGATCCGGGACCAGGTGGGCGATGAGCACCTCGGCGCGGTCCGTCACTTCAACGGCCATTACTGGTGCGACTACGGCGCCGACCCCAACGCGCCGATCAGCTGGCGTTACCGGGGGGGGCCGGGATCGGGCGCGCTCGCCGACATCGGCAGCCACATGGTCGACCTGGGCGAGTTCCTGTGTGGTCCGATCGACACCGTGCGGGGCGCCGTGCTGGCGACGCTCGTCGAGGAGCGCCCTGTGCCGATCGGCACGGCGGTCGGACATGCTGCGACCGAGGTCAGCGATGAGAAGGAGCCGGTCGACAACGAGGACATCGCGACCTTCACGGCAACGTTCGCCAGCGGCGCTGTCGGCACCTACTCGGTGTCGCGCGTCCATTTCGGCCACGCCAACGCGCTGGGGTTCGAAGTGTTCTGCGAGCACGGCGCCGCCGGGTTCGATCTGGAGCGCGCAGCCGAGTTCACCATCGCGGACAGCACGCCCGCCGCAGTAGTCAACGGCTACCGTCAGGTGCTTGTCGGTCCGGCACATCCCTACGTGGCCAAGGGCCTACCGATGGACTTCCCCAGCGTCGGCCACGGGCAGAACGACTTCTTCACGTTCCAGGCCCGCGCGTTCCTGAACGCGGTCGCCGGTCGCACCGACGAACTGCCGCCTCCCCCGACGATGGCGGAGGGCCTGCACAACATGCACGTGCTCGACGCCGTGAAGGCCTCCGCAGAGACCGGCGGCGCAGCCGTGACGGTCCAGTGACCAGCGAGCCGAACTGACCGCCTCCGCAACGACCACCGAGAAGCTTGACCCACGGAAAGGACGGACGATGAAGCTCGGCGCCTACACGGCATGCCTGCATGACAAGTCGCTCGGCGAGACCCTCAAGCTGTTGGGCGACATGGGTCTGGACAGCGCAGAGATCAACGCCGGAGGGTTCATCGGTGCCCCGCACCTGCCGATCGAGCGGCTTCGCGAGAGCGCGGATGCGCGCAGCGAGTACCTCGGCCAGTTCGCCGACGCCGGCATCACGCTGACGGGACTGAACTGCAACGGCAATCCCCTGGACCCCGACCCCAAGGTCGGCCCGAAGCAAGCCGACGACCTGCGGCAGGCGATCGAGATCGCCGGCCTGCTCGGCGTCACGCGGGTCGTCGCCATGTCGGGGCTGCCCGGCTCCGACCCGCAGGCCCGCTACGCCTCCTGGGTCGTCAACCCCTGGAACAGCGAGTACCTCGACGTCATGGCGTACCAGTGGGACGAGGTCGCCGTGCCGTTCTGGAGGGAGATCGACCGCCTCGCCCGCGACAACGACGTGAAGGTCTGCATCGAGATGCACCCACACAACGTCGTGTTCAACCCAGGGTCGTTGGAGCGCCTCCTCGATCGGATCGACGCCACCAACGTCGGCGCCGAGATGGACCCCAGCCACCTGTTTTGGCAAGGCATCGACCCGGTCGCTGCGATCGACCACCTCGGTGCCCTCGTCTACCACGCGGCCGCGAAGGACACGAAGATCCACGACGACAACTGCAGGATCTACGGCGTCCTCGACGACCGCCACCAGCGCGTGCCCGCCGATCAGGACCCGCTGAACGTCGGCGGCGACTACACGCTGAACCGGTGGCCGGAGAACCCCGCGTGGGAGTTCGTCGCCGTGGGCCGCGGCCACGACCAGGACTTCTGGGAGCGCTTCCTGAAGGCGCTGGCCCGCGTCGACGCCGACATGGCCGTCAACATCGAGCATGAAGACGCCGCCTTCGACCAGGTCGAGGGTCTGCGGCTGGCCGCCGAGAACCTGCGCGCTGCCGCTCAGGAGGCCGGCGTGTGACCGCCACAGGACGCTTCATCGGACGGCTGCCCGTTCGATGGGGCATCCTGTCCACAGCTGCGATCGGCCAGGTCGTGACGACGGCAGCCCGTCAGGGGCGGGAGGCTGCTGGCACGTGACGCGGTCGACATCGACACGCTGACCAGCACTGTCGTTGGACTCGCCGACTTCGCCGACGCCTTCGCGGCGCTGCGCCAGCCCGAGCGGACAATCAAGGCACTGATTCGGACATCTGACGGATGAGGAGGAGCACGTGGCGGTGCCCGCGTTCGATCTCGCGGTCTGCCCCGAGATGGTCTTCCTCGACCTGCCGCCGGTCGAGCGGGTCGAGCGGATCCATGACCTGAGCTTCGCCGTCGAGATCTGGGACCACCGCACCCGTGACATTGACGCGCTCGCGCGCACCGGCACGCGGATCGAGTCGATGACCGGCTACCTCGAGGGCGGTCTGATCGACAAGGCCGGCGACGATGCCTACGTCCGCACCGCGCAGGCGTGCATCGACGTCGCCGAGCGGCTCGGCTGCCAACTGCTCAACTTGCACGGCACCGCCCTGGACGACCGTGGGCTACCCGTCGGGTCGATCACCGAGGTCACCGGCCCGATGTGGCGCGCGGCAGCACGGACGCTCGAGCGGCTTGGCGCGCTCGGCGAGCGCCACAGCGTGACGTTCTGCCTGGAGAACGTCAACGCCGCCGTCGACCACCCTGGCGTGCCGTTCGGACGCGCCGCTGACACGCTCGCGCTGATCGAGACCGTCGACCACCCGTCCGTGCGGATGAACGTCGACCTGTACCACGCTCAGATCGGCGAGGGGAACTTCGCGGAGCCTGGTTCCACGACGTCTGGACGTCTCGCTGACGCTCGACTTCCAACAGCCGAGGGACCGCTGCGCGGGACGGAGTACCTCATGGAGCTGGTACGCCGGCCCCAGCCGGTCGTCGGTGAGATCCAGGTCGCGGACGTGCCGGGGCGTTGCGAGCCCGGCACCGGCGAGATCAACTGCCCGGCGATCCGCGACGCGCTCTGGTCCTGGGCTACGACGGCACGGTCGGCCTCGAGGCGTGGGCGTCCGGCGACCCGATGACGGCCCCCGACCGCTTCCGCGTCGCCTTCACCCCTGCATCCGACGATCCCAATGCCGGGGAAGCTCCATGACCCGACCGGTAGGCATCAAGGAGGTGGCATGACCAACGAGGGGCACAGCGCACCCCCACGTCGGCTGCGGTGGGGCATGGTCGGCGGCGGCGCGGGATCGACGATCGGCGACTCGCACCGACGCGCCGGCCGGTACGACGACCGGTTCGAGCTCGTCGCCGGCGTCTTCGCGACCGACGCGGATCGCAGTCGCGCGTTCGCCCGTGGTCTCCGGATCGACGAGGACCGCCGGTACGGCAGGTGGGACGAGATGGCCGAGCGGGAGGCGAACCGAGAGGACGGCATCGAGGCGGTTACGATCTGCACGCCCAACCACAGCCACCACGCGATCGCATCAGCGTTCCTCGACCACGGCATCGACGTGATCTGCGACAAGCCGCTGACCACGACGGTGGACGACGCGCTCGACCTGGTCGGCCGGCAGCGCCACACTGGC
>DATHVN010000009.1 GCA_035461305.1 Euzebyales bacterium
GTGCAGGAGCATGAGGATCCCGACGGCCAGGACGCCGTTGACCAACGTCACCATCACGAGGAACAGCAGCGCACCGTCGACCGTGCCCGCGAGGGCACGGCTGACGGCGCCCTCGAACCAGATCTGCGCACCCGTCAGCACCGGGTACTCCAGCGCGGCGTCGAGGTAGGGCACCGCACCGCCGGCGACCTGGCGCTCGGTCCAGAAGGGCACGACGTCGGTGTAGCACCCGGTCGTGTACTGCTCCCCACCGTCCCAGCTCCCGTCCAGGTAGCAGTGCGCCTTGAACAGCCACCCCGCGACGAGCGTGAGCACGACAGCGGCGAGGATGCCCGTCGGCAGCGCGGCCCAGCGCGACGGCTGGGCGTCGTCGCCTGCGGATCCCATGGCCTACCCCTCCCGTCCCACGGCGTACGAGGACCGCGTCCACCGCGCCGACGCGTTACGCTGCGCACGACGGGACAGTCCGCGACCCATCGCTGCGCTGCTTGAGGTCATGACCACATCCTCGATCGACCACCTGCCGACCGCCCGCTACCGCTCGTCCGATGACGACCGGTGCTGGCCGGCTGTCCTGCGGGCGACCCTGGCCGAGCTCGACGACCGAGGGTACGCCGCCGCGTCGCTGCGGACCATCGCGGACCGCGCCGACATCCCACTCGAGACGATGTTCACGCGCTGGCGGTCCAAGCAGCACCTCGTGCACGACGCGATCACGCTGCTCGCCGGCGACCAGCCGACGCCCGAGACCGGCGACGTGCGCACCGATCTCCTCCACGTCGTCGAGGCACTCGGCGAGCTGCTGTCGCATCCGGGCACCGCCGAGGTCCTCCGGACGATGCTCGTGACCGCCGGCGACGACCCGGCGGCGGGCATCGCTCTGCGGATCGGGCTGCTCGGTGAGCGCCGTGCGGTCGTGCGCCGGATCGTCGAGCGGGGCCAGCGCCGGCAGCAGTTCCCGGCCGCGGTCCACCCCGGGCTCGTCGCGGATGCCATCGTCGGTGCGCTCGTGTACCGCCGGTTCGTCTCGGCCGAGCCCGTCGACCGGCAGACCGGCACACAGATCGTCGACGTCGTCCTCGGCGCCCACGCCGCGGCCTGACGCCGCCGAGCTCAGGCGCGCCCCTTCTCCAGCGCCTCGAGCAGCGTCGCCTTGGCGCCCACGAACGCGGTGTCGACCAGCGACTCCGACGTGCGCGGGCGCGGGAGGTCGACGTCCAGCCGCTCCACGACGCGGGCGGGCCGTGCGGACAGCACGAAGACGACGTCGGACAGCACCAGGGCCTCCTCGACGTCATGGGTCACGAGCAGCACGGTGTGCGGGTCGTCGGCGAGCACCCGTTGCAGCCAGTCGTGCATGTCGCGCCGGGTGATCGCGTCCAACGCCCCGAACGGTTCGTCGAGCAGCAGCACGTCGCGGCCGCACAGGAACGTCCGCAGCACCGCAAGCCGCTGGCGCATCCCACCCGACAGCTCGGCCGGCCACGCATCCTCGAACCCTGCGAGGCCGAAGCGTTCCAGCAGCCCACGCGCCCGGTCCTGCGCCTCGGCGCGCGGCACGCCCGCCACCTCGGCACCGACCGTGGCGTTGCCGAGCGTCCGCCGCCACGGCAGCAGCAGGTCGCGCTGCGCCATGTAGGCGGCCCGGCCGGGCCGTCCGACGACCGAGCGGCCGTCGATCCTGGCGTCACCCTCGTCGGGGACGACCAGGCCGGCGAGGACCTTCAGCAGCGTGCTCTTGCCGCACCCGCTCGGCCCCACCAGGCCGGCGAAGCACCCTGGCGGGATCTCCAGCGAGATGCGGTCGAGCACGTCGACGTCACCGAACGCCTGCGTGACGCCGTCGACGCTGATCATCCGTCGTCCGTGGGTTGCCCGGAGCCCGCAGCGCCGTCGCCGGTCGGCAGGAACTCGTTCGTCCACGCCGCGTCGACGTCGATGTCGTCCGCCGCGATGCCGGCCTCCTGGAGGAAGGCGGTGAACTCCTCCCAGACGGCCGCGTCCTGCCGGCCCCATGGCCCATCCGGTGCGTACCGGTCGGCCAGGTACCTGGCGCTCTCGCGCACCAGCGCCTCGTCGAGCTCGGGTGCCGCCGCCAGCAGTGCGTCGGCTGCCTCGTCGGGAGCCTCGATCGCGCGCTCGTAGCCTCGGGCGGTGGCGGCCATGAAGTCGGCGACCAGGTCCGGGTCGTCCGCGATCAGCCGCTCCGAGGTCGCCAGCAGCGGCGTGTACCAGTTCGGGATGCAGTCGAAGTGGTCTGCGAAGCGGATCGACGTCGTGTCCAGGCCGGCCTGCTCCAGCCGGATGCCGTCCCACCCGTCGAAGATCCACACGAAGTCGTAGAAGTCGCGCTCCAGTCCGGCGCGGTAGTCGACGTTGCCGACCTCGACGAACTCCACCTCGTCGGGATCGCCGCCGTCGCACGCCACGAGCGAGCGCACGAGCTCGGTCTCGAGCTCGCCCCCGAAGCCGCCGTAGCGGTGGCCCGCGAGGTCCGCCGGACGGTCGATGCCCTCGTCCGCCAGGGCGATCAGGCTCGACGTGTTCGACGAGATGATCGCCGCGACCGACACCACCGGCGCACCCTGCGCACGCGCCGGCGTCACCGCCTCCTGCACCGACACGGCGAAGTCGGCGTCGCCGGACGCCAGTGCCGGCAGACCACCCTGCTCCCCCGGCTGGATGATGCGCACGTCCAGGCCGGCGTCGGCGTACCAGCCGTTGGCGAGCGCGACGTACAGGCCCGAGTGGTTGGTGTTGGGTGTCCAGTCGAGCATGACGGTGACCTCGCGTACGTCACGGTCGCCCCCGGAGGGCGCCGCGCTCCCCCGATCGCTCGACGACGGGCCGGGTGCCGCCGACCGGCCGCCACAGGCTGCCAGCAGGACGGCCAGCACGGCCACCACGATGGCTCTCCGGTTCATCGGCGTCCCCTCTGTTCCCGTTCGACGCGTTGCCATGGCGCTGCGACCCGCGACAGCAGATCGACGAGCCCGAACAGCGCGATGCTCAGGACCGCGATGACCGCGACGCCGACGAACACGCGGTCCACGCGGAACGACGTCTGCGATCTGGTGAGGAACAGGCCCAGGCCGCTGCTGGCGCCGACCCACTCCGCGATCACCGCACCGGCGACGGCGTAGGCCGACGCGATCCGGAGACCGGCGAAGAACGCGGGCGTTGCGCCAGGCACGAGGACCAGGCGAAGGATGTCGCGTCGGTCCGCGCCCATGCTGCGCAGCAGGTCGATCTGCTCGGCGTCCGCCGACGAGAGGCCGTGGACGGTCGAGATCGCGACCGGGAACACCGCGATCAGCGCCACCACGACCACCTTGGGAGTCAGCCCGAAGCCGAACCACAGCACCAGCAACGGCGCCAGCACGATCATCGGGATCGTCTGGCTCGCGACCAGCAGCGGGTACGCCAGGCGCCGGAACAGCGGCACCGCCCACACCGCGACCGCCAACGCGACGCCAGCGACCGCGCCGGCGACGATGCCGACGAGTGCCTCGGTCAGCGTCGTGGCGACGTGTCCGCCGAGCAGGCCGCGGACCTCGCCGAACGCCGCCAGGATCTGCGACGGCGGCGGCAGGATGTAGGCGGGCGTCTCGAAGACCCGAACACCCAGCTCCCATGCCAGGAGCAGCGCGGCGATCAGGATCGCGTGCGGGAGCAGGCGTCCCACCCGTACGGGGCGCGGCAGCGCGCTCATCGAGGCTCCTCCGGACGGGCCTCCAATGGACGCGCGTCCGACCGGCCGGGGGGCTCGCGGAACGTTGCGGTGAGGTCGTCGATGCCCGGCGTCCGAGCCTCGTCGGCGGTCCCGTACACCTTGATCACGGTGATCGCCGACGTCGCGCCGGCCGTCAGGCAGGCCTCGTGGACGCGTCGCAGCAGAGGCCACACGACGTCCGGCTCACCCTCCAGGGTCGTGCCGAGCGCGCCGACCTCGTGGTGCACGCCCGCGCGCTGGATCTCGGCGATCGCCGCCTCGACGTGGGCGTGGCGGTCGTCAGGGGTGCCGGCCGGGGTGGGCAGGCACTGGATCTCGGCGAGGATCATGACTGGTGTCTCCGCGACATCGCATCGTCGGGCTTCGCTGGTCGGTCGTGCTCATGGCGCCCGGTGACCGTCGTCGCGGCGGCTGTCGCGCCGTTCGCCGCCGGGACGGATGATCAGCAGCACGCCGTGGCAGAGCCGCACGGCCGCCGGACCGCCGGCGAACTCGTTGCTGACGCCACGACTGGACAGCGGGTCCAGCACCTCGTCACGCAGTGGGTAGCGCAGACCCTCCGTGGTGACGCCGCGCGCCGGACCGTCGACGGCGAACAGCGACACGACCGTGCCGGCCGGCGCTGTCATGGCGTGGTGGTCGCGGACGACCGCGACCTCGGCATCGCCGATCAGGGCGCGGACCCGCACCTGTGCGTACCGCGGCGACGCGAGCACGAGCAGGTTGGCGAACGCGTGGTCGAGCCGGCCGCCGCCGCCCGAAACGACGATCGCGTCATGTGCGCCGAGATCGCTGGCGCGGTCGAGCGCCAGCACGATGTCGGTCGCGTCCTTCGCGGACGGGTGCCGATCGACCTCCAGGCCGGGCCGCTCGAGCAGCGCCGGATCGACGCTGTCGAGGTCTCCGACGACGAGGTCCGCGGTGAGGCCCAGGCGCTCGGCGGCGTGGAGCCCCGAGTCGGCGGCGATCACGTAGTCGACCTCACCGATCCGTCCGGCGATGGCCGGACTGACCGCCTGGCCGCCGGCGATGACCGCCACGGTCCGGACCCCGTCGGGGCGCACGTCCGCCTCCCTTCGCTGGCATTACCCAGATCAGGTTTGTACGGGTCGGCGGCGCGTCCATCCGCCCTCTCAGCCCGGTTGCCCCGAGCTCCCCGGTGGTGTGCGCCCACCATAGCAGTGCCGCAGTCGGCGGGCGGTGCCGACGACGACGGCGACCAGAGACGGATCCGCGATCACGAGACGGCGCGGCCCTGAAAGCCGCGCCATCTGATCGATCTGCTCCGGGGGCGGGACTCGAACCCGCAACCTATCGGTTAACAGCCGAGCGCTCTGCCAGTTGAGCTACCCCGGATCGACAGAGGCAACCTTAGCAGTCGGCGTCACGCGGTGACTCCACGCACGTGCGTCGATGGTCGCCGCGATGAGTCCCATGATCGCACGGTGCGTTCGACTGCAGCAGTACGCGACCGTCGCACACCCGGGGGATATGCTTCGCTCACCTCAGCGACGGGTCGGCCACCGCCCGGTACGGCTTGCCGAACTGCTCGCGTGGCACGCTCTTCGCCACGCCGAGCTCGTCCGCGATCTGCCGCAGACTCCACGCCTGCGCACGGAGCTCCCGCGCTCGCGCCTGCGCCGCGACCTTTCCCCGGTATCCCATGCGGTCCCACCCTGATCGAATGCCTGTTCGATCAGCGCAGATCGCACGCACGACGGCGACGTTCATCCACAGGCCACTACGCTGTACCATCGCGCCGTCGGGCCCGTAGCTCAGTGGTCAGAGCAGGGGACTCATAATCCTTTGGTCGCAGGTTCGATACCTGCCGGGCCCACCCGGACGGCCTTGTCAGCGCAGCAGGGGGACGACCTCCGACGCGAACAGCTCCGCGCCCCCCGTCGACGGGAAGTCGACAAACCGCAGCATGAGATGCTCCACACCGAGGTCGACGAACGGCCGGAGCGCCTCGGCCACCTGCTCGGGCGTGCCGACGCACGGGTGGACGTCGGTGAACGGGGACGCCGCGGCGATCTCATGGGCGGCCGCCTCCGTCCGCGCGACCGCCACCACCTCCGCGGTGTAGGTCAGTGTGATCTCGTCGATGTCGCGGCCGACGTCCGCGCAGTGCCCGCGGAGGACGTCGAGCTTGTGGCGGTAGGTCTCGGGGGTCCCAGTGATGTTCCACCAGTCGGCGTGCTCTGCCACGACCCGCAGCGTCAGCCGCTCCCCACCCCCACCGAGCATGATCGGCGGGTGCGGGACAGGCAGCGGTCGACACACGACGCCGTCCACGGCATTGTGCTCACCGGCGAACGACACCGGACCGTCGGACCACGCCGCCCGGATCACCAGCACCGCCTCGGCGAGCTGTGCGATCCGCACGGCCGCCCGAGGGAAGTCGTAGCCGTACGCGCGGTACTCCGACTCCATCCAGCCGGCGCCCATGCCCAGGATGAACCTGCCACCGGTCAACGCGTGGAGTGTCGCCGCCATCTTGGCGACGAGTGCGGGGTTGCGGAACGACTGGCAGAGCACGAGTGACCCGAACGCTGTCTCGGTGTGGCGTCCGGCGAGGTACGCGATCGACGTGAGGCATTCGAGCGCTGGAGCGTCGGTGGGGACGAAGTCGGCCCACGGCAAAAGGTGGTCATCGAACCAGACCGAGTCGTAGCTGTCGGCGATCGTCGCGAGCATATGCTCCAGCTGCGCCACGTGTGTCTCGGCGTCGGCGCCGTCCGTGGGGAACGGCACCGTGTGCCATCCGATCCTCAGGTCATCCACGTGCGCCCCGATCGCCCTGCCACCCTGGGGATCGTAGGGAAGGGCCGCCACCACGGTCCACCGGCGCAGCGAACGTCGCGGCCGTCACCGTCCAGCCAGGACGCCGATGCAATGGCGGGTCAGGGTGGCATAGCGCCGGTCCGTCGATCGTCAGGTTGCGGGCGTCGGCGTCCAGGGTGGCGCACGCCGAGCGGCGTGGTCGTCAGGTGCTCGCCGTGGCCCATCGACAGCCCCCAGAGCACAGGGACGACCAGGGGTGTCAGGTACTGCTCGAGAAGTCCTCGATCGACAGCGTCTGTGGCATCCCAGGGCGCTCGCGTCCCCAGTCGCACCGCACCAGCTCAGCCAGCGCCGGTGCATCGCCTGGCACTGGTCCCCAAGCCCGACGTGCTGATCGCGGCGAGCCCGTGTCGATGCTCGACGTTTCGACCGGGCCGAGATCGGCAACCTCATCGCCGACCTCGCGCGTGCGCGGGACGTCGCGGTCCTGACGCCGCGGTCCTCATGATCACCCACGACCTGTCGACCGTCGCCGCATACAGCTCGCGCCTCGCGGCCACGTACATGGGCCGCAGCGTCGAGACCGGTCCGACGGACGTGGTCCTGCGGTCACCGGCGTACCCCAACACCCGTGCGCCACTGTAGGTCGTCCCCGTACCCGACCCAACGCGACGCACCACGCGATCGGCCTGCCGGTGACACGCCGGACGCCTGCCGCCGGCCACCCGCTGCCGGTTCCACCCCCGCTGCCCGGACCGCTTCGCGCCCTGCGACCGCGTGATCCCGACCTTGCTACCACTCGGTGGTGGCCACGCCGCGGCCTGCCTGCTGCACGATCCCACCGTCGACGGCGACCCGCCGGCCGGGTCGGCCACCAGCGATCTGACGCCGGTGGGTTGTAGCGTCAGTGATGCGGAAACAGTCGTGGAGCGTGGTCCGTGCCGGCTGCGCCGGCCACACCCACTCCACATCACCACAAGGGAGCCAGACCCCATGAAGTTTCGCTTCGGCCTGATCATCGGGCTCGCCATCGGCTACGTGCTCGGCGCGCGGGCGGGCTACGAGCGCTACCAGCAGATCCAGTCGACCTGGCGCTCCGTGCGCCGTTCCGACTCCGCTCAGCGCCTGGGCAGCGGGTTTCGCGACCTTGCCGATCGCGCCGGCTCGCGCACCGAGAAGAAGGCGTCCCGCGACGTCGACCAGCTCAGCGAGCAGCTGCGCTCCGACGGCGGCGGGTCCACGAGCGAGATGGACCCGATGCGCTGACCGCCGTCACAGGTAGTCGCGCAGCACGTCGCTGCGCGACGGGTGCCGGAGCTTGGCCAGGGTCTTGAGCTCGATCTGGCGCACCCGCTCACGCGTGACGCCGAACGCCTGGCCCACCTCCTCGAGCGTGCTGGGACGTTCACCGTCCATGCCGAAGCGCAGCCGGATGACCTCCTGCTCTCGGTCGGTGAGCTCGTGGAGGACCGTCTCGAGCTGCTCCCGCAGCATCGTGCCGCTCACGGCGTCGACCGGCATGACCGCGTCGTCGTCCGGGATGAAGTCGCCTAGGCTTGCGTCCTCCTCCTGACGCAGCGGTGCCTCGAGGCTGACCGGCTCCTGGCTCAACGCCTGGATCTCGCGGACACGCTCGACCTCGATGCCGAGCTCCTCCGCGAGCTCGGCATCGGTCGGTTCCCTGCCGAGGTCCTGCACCATGGCACGCTGCACACTGAACAGCCGGTTCATGGCGTCCCGCACGTGGGCTGGAACGCGGATCGTCCGCGCCTGGTCCGCGAGCGCCCGACTGATCGCCTGACGGATCCACCACATCGCGTACGTCGAGAAACGGTAGCCGCGGCGGTGGTCGAACTTCTCCACGGCACGGATGAGGCCCAGGTTCCCCTCCTGCACCAGATCCAGCAGGTGCATCCCGCGGTGCTGGTAGCGCTTGGCGATCGACACGACCAGCCGGAGGTTCGACTCGACGAGGCGCAGCTTCGCGGCCTGGCCTTGCCGCGCGATCGACCGCAGCACGACCGTCCGCTCCGGCGAGTGCTCGCCGTTGGCCAGCATCGAGGCGGCCTCCAGGCCCGCCTCGACGCGCTTGGAGAGATCGACCTCCTCGTCGGCGCGCAGCAGCCGAACCTGGCCGATCATGTTCAGATACGAGCGCGTTGCGTCGTTGGCGGTCCGCCCTTCGAAGGAACGCGCAGAGCTCATCGCAGGACCCGCATCCGTCGAGGATGCAACGTGCACGCAACGGGTCGTACCGCGACCACTACGCCACCGATGCGCGTCGTCGTCCCATCATTCCTCCAACAACGTCTGGCGTTGACGTACGAGTCGGAGATTCTCGGCATTCAGCTCCCCAGCCAGATCGCCGTCGACCTTGGCATTCAGCCGAGCAAGCTGTGCGCGGACTGCCGCGATCTTCCGGTCGAGGGTCTTCGCTCGCAGGTTCCTCACCTGCATTGCCAGCTTATGCGGGTCGGGCGGTGTCGTGGGAGGGGCAATCGCGAGCGCACGGATCCGCGCGCGCAGACCGTCGTCGGGGAGCCGCTCCAGCAGCTCGCCGAGCGTGCGCCACGACCCCTCTGTCAGCGCCGTGAACAGCGTGCGCGACGCCTCCGCGGTGAAGTCGTCCGCCGACAACTGGCCCCAGCCGGCGACCTCGATCTCCGGGTTCTGGACCGCGGCCTGCAGGACGAGGCGCTCGAGCTGCAGCTGCGGGTCGCGCGTCCGGTGCCCCGGTGCCCGGGCGACGTCGACGGGTGGGTCGAACCCACGCCGTTCGCCGGCCCCGGCGCCAGCCGCGATGTGCGCGTCGAGCTCCTTCTCGATCATGTCGGCCGACAGCCGGACCGCGGGGGCGACGATGTCGCGTATGTAGCTGTAGCGCAGGAAGCGGTCGTCGAGCTGGGTCAGCAGTGGGAACGTCCGTCGGTAGGCGGCGACCTGGCCCTCAGGCGTGTCGGTGTCGGCCTCGGTCAGCAGGTAGGCGATCTGAAACTCCACAGCGGTCGCCGTGCCGGCGAGGGCGTCGTCGACCCGGTCGGGACCGCGGGCGGCCAGCTCGGCTGGGTCCTCGCCGGCCGGAAGCGACAGCACGCCGACCTCGCGCACGCCCTGCTCGACCGCCAGGGCGCGTGCGCGGTCCGCCGCCTGGAACCCGGCGTCGTCGGCGTCGAGCGCCAGGATCACCCGTCGTGCGAACTTCTCCAGCTGCCCGAAGTGCTCCGCTGTCAACGCGGTCCCACACGTGGCTACGGTGTGCGTGGCGCCCGCCTGGTGCATCGCGATGACGTCGAGGTAGCCCTCGACGACCACCGCCGTGTCGCGCCGCTGAATGTCCGCACGCGCCCAGTTGAGCCCGTACAGTACCCGCGACTTGCGGTAGACCTCCGTCTCGGGCGAGTTGATGTACTTGGGCGCCTGCTGGTCGCGACCCTGGGTGCGCAGCTCGACGCCGGGCACGATCCGCCCTCCGAACGCGACGACGTCGCGCCCGCTGGCGTCGTAGATCGGGAAGACTACCCGTCCACGGAAGCGGTCGACCAGGCCGCGCCGGCCGCGTGTGGCCAGGCCAGCGTCGGCGATCTCCTGCTGGCCGAAGCCCCTGGCGGACAGGTGGCGCACCGTGTCGTCCCAGACATCGGGCGCCCAGCCGAGCTCGAAGTGCTCGGCAATCTGCTCGGTGAGGCCACGGCCCGCGAGGTAGGTGCGCGCGGCGTCGCCCGCTGATCCGGCGAACTCCTCCCGGAAGAACGCCTTGGCCTCGCCGAGGCACTCGACCAGCCGGGTGCGGCGTCCGAGCGCACGCCGCTGACCCGGCGACAGCTCCTCGTAGCGCAGCGTCACGCCCTCGAGTCGCGCGAGGCGCTCCACCGCCTCGGGGAACGTCAGTGCTTCGATGCGCTGGAGGAAATCGTAGACGTCACCGCCCGCCTCGCAGCCGAAGCAGTGGAAGAACCCCCGGGCGGGGTCGACGAAGAACGAGGGGGTGCGCTCGTCGTGGAACGGGCACAGGCCGCGAAGTCGGCTGCCACTGCGTTTCAGCGCCGTGTAGTCGCTGACGACGGTGGCCAGGTTCGCGCGCTCACGCAGCGCCTTAACGTCCTCCTCGTTGATCCTGCCGGCCACTGACGCTCCTCGGTACCTGCTGGAACAGGACTATGCCAGCTGTGGGGTGGGATGATCTCCCCATGATCGGGACTCCGCGTCAGGGGCACGATGACGCCCCCGACGGCCGGCGGGTGACAGCAGGCGTCGATAGCTCCCACGATGGCCGGTCGGCGACCGACGAGCGGCAGCAGACCCTGGCGTTCGAGTCGGGTGACGAGGATGGCTGGCACCAGCTCGCCCGCGGCTACCGCCTCGCCGGGCTGCTGCTGAGCGCGCATCGCATGGGACTGCTGCAGGCTCTGTCTGACGGCGAACCGCACGACGTAGACGACCTGTCCCAGCAACTGGTCGCCGACCCCAGGATGCTGGCTGATCCGTGAATGACCGTAAGTGGTCTTGGATGTGGGCGTGGCGGGGTTGCCCGGCGGGTGACGCCGGGTGACGGTGGAGCGGCTGGGGTCAGGCGGCCTTGGCGAGTGTGACCTGGTAGCCGAGGTCGGCGAGTTGGC
>DATHVN010000010.1 GCA_035461305.1 Euzebyales bacterium
TCGGCGAAGTACGCCAGCGTGTACAGGTGCCCGATGTCGTACGCCTCGAACTCGAAGCGGCAACCGGTCTCGTCGGCCAGCGTGGTCAGCATGTACTCGATGTCGGAGAACCGGCTGATGAACGGCTCGTGGCGGGTCGACTCGAGGTACGGCTCCTCCCAGTCGTGCTTCCACCGGCCCTCGTAGCGGGGGATCATCTGGAACAGCCCGTAGTTCATCGACCCGAGGTTGCAGGTCGCCAGCTCGGGCTCGAGCTCGCGGATGACCTGCAGGCGCTCGTCGACCGACTGGCCGGTGCCCCCACCGGTGGTCAGCGACAGGGTCGCGTCGCAGCGCGCCTTGATGCCGGAGCAGTACTCCCGGAACAGCCCGGGGTCGGCCGAGGGCCGGCCGTCGCGAGGGTCACGCGCGTGGAGGTGGATGACCGCCGCACCGGCGTCGGCGGCGGCGACCGACTGCTCCACCATCTCGTCGACCGTCACCGGCATGTCCGTATTCATCGTGGGGGTGTGGGCACTGCCCGTCACGGCGCAGGTGACGATCACGGATCCGTCGGGCCGCATGGCAGCTCCTCGGCAATATTCCGTAGTACAGAGCATTCTGTATGATGGAATCAGCGTAGTCGATGCGTACGTAGGGGGTCAACAGGTGGCACAGCACGTCCAGTCGGTGCTGCGGGCGTTCGACGTCCTGCGGACGCTGGCCGCCGACGACGCGGCCGTGTCCCTGGCCGACGTGGCGGAGCGCGCAGGGCTGCCCGCGAGCACGACCAGCCGGCTGCTCACGACGCTCGAGTCGATCGCGGTCGTCAGCCGCGGTCCGAGCCGTGGGACATGGATGCCCGGCCCCGGTCTCGCTGCGCTCACTGGGCCCGCACACTCGGTCTCGCACCTCCTCGGGATCGCCCACCCGTACCTGCAGGAGCTCGTGGACCGGTTCGGCGAGGACGCGGCGCTGGCCGTCGAGGACGGGTTCGACCTGATCTACGCTGACCAGGCACACAGTCCCAGCGCGGTCGGCGTGCCGGACTGGACGGGTCGGCGGTTCGCGCCGCACACGGTCGCCGGCGGCTTCGTCATCATGGCCTGCTGGCCGGAGCGGAAGCTCGTCGACTACCTGGCTCGCGGGCCGGCGCCCTCCACGGATCGCACGCTCACCAATCCACACGCGATCCGCGCGCGACTGGCTGAGGTCCGTCGACGGGGGTACGGCTGGGCGTCAGGTGAGTGGGTCGATGGCGTCAGCGCGGTCGCCGCGCCCGTCCTGACCGCCGACGGGCACCTGCTCGCGACGCTGAACGTGTTCGGCCCCTCGTTCCGCTTCCCCGACCAGCGCAGCCGGGACGGCATCGGACAGGAGCTGCGGGAGGTCTGCGCACGGCTCGGTCGCGCGATGGCGGGCCGAGCGCGCGACGATGGGACCCGCCGGCCGTGAGCCCGTACGCGCGGGGAGTGGTCTGCGCCGACTGGTCGACCTCGTCAGCGGGACCACCCGCGACGCGTTCAGTCCCCGCCGGGCGGTCCGCCGCGACCAGATGGCGATGATGACGCGGATGCTGACCGCGGCGGCCGTGCAGCCGCGACGCCCTTCACCGACGTCGGCGACGGCGCACTGCGACGCGATCCACAGTCGTCGCCGCCCTCGAGGTCATCGACGCTGCCGGCGACACGTTCAGGCCACGCGCGCGGATCACACGCGGCGGCATCGTGACCTGGCTCGTGCGCCTCGCGGACGTGCCCGGCGTGACCGTCGTCGACGCCCCCCGACGCGTTCGCCGACGACGGCACACTCGTCGAGGACACTGCCACCGGGCGGCCGCTCTCCGCCTGGTCCGCGGTCACGCCGACGGCACCTTCCGCGCCAGCGAACTCGTGCGCCGCGACCAGGCCGGCTCCCTGTCGCGCCTGGTCCGCGCGCTGGTGCACCGATGGTTGCTCCAGGACCGTCCGATCCCGCCGTTTGCAGCGCCCCGCGCGCCGCTGCCCGGCGAGATGCGCCGGCAGATGACCGGGTCGACGTGACGCTCCGGCTGTCCCGTCGCCTCGTGACCTCGTGCTGCTGCGGGTCACGCACCGGGACCACACGGCGACTCCACGGCGGGGGTGCCTCATCGTGGCGCGGTCGATCGCCGCGAAGGTCGCCGGCGTCTTCGAGCGGCTGCACGGCGCGCGGTTCCAGATCCGCAGGATGCGCCCGGTCCACACCTACGACGGCGTCGTCGCCGCCGTCGACGACATCGGCGGGGGGTGGGGCGGCCGCTGGCGCGGCCTCAAGGACGACCACCACTTCTCAGCCACCGGGCGCTGAGTCCCGGTCCTCGATGAAGGATTGAGGTCGGGCTCGCTGATGCATGATCCACGTTGGGCGGACGAGCCGAGGGGAGCCGACCAGCATGGCCGACGACGTCATGAACATGACCGACTATGACGAGACGCGCGCGACGTTCTCGCTCGAGGTGCCGGACCGGTTCAACTACACGCGCGACGTGATCGACGACTGGGCAGCGCGTGAGCCCGACCGGCTCGCCCTGATCGCCGTCGAGGCCGATGGCCACACGTCTCGGCACCTGTCGTTCGGCGACCTCAGCCATCGGGCCGACCGCACCGCGGCGTTCCTCGCTTCGCTCGACGTCGGTCCCGGCGACCGCGTCTTCGTCATGCTGCCGCGCGTCGTCGAGTGGTACGACGTGCTTCTGGGCTCCTTCAAGCTCGGCGCCGTGCCGATGCCGGCCACCACGCAGTTGCAGCCCAACGACATCGCCTACCGCATCGAGCGCTCGCAGGCCGCCATCGCGGTCGCTGACGCCGCCGGTGCCGACAAGCTCGACGTCGCCCGCGAACGCTGCACCGACCTCGCGCATCTGATCACGACCGGCGAGGCGCACGGCGACTGGGAGGCACTGGCTCAGGGTGTCGCGGGCCCGCACGACGAGGTCACCGCGCACGACACCGCGTCCGACGACCCACTGCTGCTGTACTTCACCTCGGGCACGACTGGCCACCCGAAGATGGTGCTGCACACCCACGCCTCCTATGGCATCGGCCACGAGATCACAGCACGCTTCTGGCACGACCTGCGACCCGACGACGTCCACTGGACGGTCAGCGACACCGGCTGGGCGAAGGCCGCGTGGGGCAAGCTGTTCGGTCAGTGGTCGTTGGGCTGCGCGGTGCTGATGTGGAACCCGCAGGGCCGTCCCGACTTCGGCGTGATGGTGGGCATGCTGGCCGAGCACGGGGTGACCACGTTCTGCGCGCCGCCGACGATCTACCGCGCCCTCGTGCAGCTCGACCTGTCGCAGTACGACCTCTCCACGCTGCGCCACTGCACCGCCGCCGGCGAGCCACTGAACCCCGAGACGTTCAACGCCTGGCGCGACGCCACGGGCACCGAGATCCACGACGGCTACGGCCAGACCGAGACCGTCAACATCGTGGCGAACTACCGGTGCCTGCCGATCAAGCCCGGTTCGATGGGCAGGCCAACGCCGGGGTTCGACATCGCCGTCGTGGACGACGACCTCACCGTGCTGGGACCCGGTGGCGAGGGTCAGATCGCCGTCCGGGTCAGTCCCGAGCGCCCCGTCGGGTTGTTCGCCGGCTATTGGCACGACGACGAGGCGACCGCGGCGTCCTTCCGTGGCGACTGGTACCTCACGGGCGACCGCGCCCACGTCGATGAGGACGGTTACTTCTGGTTCGTCTCCCGCGACGACGACATCATCATCTCGGCGGGCTACCGAATCGGACCGTTCGAGGTCGAATCCGCGATCATCGAGCATCCCGTTGTCGCCGAGACCGCGGTGATCGGCGTCCCGGACCGCGACCGCGGCCAGGTCGTCAAGGCGTTCGTGGTGCTCGCTGCCGACCACGAGCCGTCCGACGAGCTGGCCACCGCGATCCAGGACCACGTCAAGTCGGTGACCGCACCCTACAAGTACCCGCGGCACGTCGAGTTCGTCGACGAGCTGCCCAAGACGGTGTCGGGCAAGGTCCGTCGCGTCGAGTTGCGCGAGGGCGCCCGCGCGTGAACACCGCTGCCCGCCTGATCGGATCGGACCTTTCCATGCACGACGTCCATGCGCCGTGGGGACGCGAGCTGCGGTGCACCCTCGACGAGCACGAGATCACCAGCACCGCGCTGCACGCCAACCCGCTCGGCGACCCGCCGACCCGTGCGCTGTGGGTCCTGACGCCCCCGCACGTCGCCGCCGACCAGCCGACGCCGGTCATCTACCTGATCCAGGGATTCACCGGTCACATCGGCATGTGGACCTACCGCGCCAACCTGCGCGAGAGCGCGCTCGAGCGCATCGACGCCGCGCTGGCGGAACCCGACCACCCACCGGTCCGACTGGTGTTCGTCGACTGCTTCACATCGCTGGGTGGCAGCCAGTTCGTGGATTCGCCGGCGGTCGGTGCCTACCACACGTACCTGTGCGACGAGGTCGTCGGGTTCGTCGACGACAACTGCCCGACGTTGGCCGCTGCGGCGCACCGCGGGATCGCGGGCAAGTCATCGGGTGGGTACGGCGCGATGATCACACCGATGCTGCGGCCGGACCTGTTCGGTGGGCTGGCGACGCACGCCGGCGACGCGCTGTTCGAGGCGTGCTTCGGCGGTGACTTCCGCGTGATCGCGCGAACGCTGCGCGACCACTACGGCGGATCGTGGGACGTCTTCTGGGAGGACTGGCGCTCCCGCCCGCACGGTACCGGACCCGAGGACGACACGATCATCAACGCGTGGGCGATGGCCGCGTGCTGGTCCGCGGATCCCGACGGGACGGTCAACCTGCCGTTCGACGTCGACACCGGCAGGATCGTCGACGACGTCTGGCAGCGCTGGCTCGACTGGGACCCCGTGCGCATGGTGCCGGGCAACGCAGACGCGCTCCGCGGGTTGCGAGCGATCTGGATCGATGCGGGCACGCGGGACCAGTTCTGGCTCGACCTGGGTGCGATGGCGTTCCGCGAAGCGCTGACCGACATCGGTGTGACACCGACCCAGTTCGGGCTGTTCGACGCCACCCACTCGGGCATCGAGTACCGCTATCCGCTGGCCGTCCGCCACCTGGCCGAGCGCCTGCAGCCCTGACGACGGCGCGAAGCGGCGCACTGTGGGGACGTCAGGCCGGCTCCGTGTTGGGGCGCGTCCCCGCTGGTCGTCGGCGGCGCACTGTGGGGACGTCAGCCGACTCCGTGTTGGGGCGCGTCCCCGCCGGTCGTCGGCGGCGCACTGTGGGAAGTCAGGCCGACTCCGTGTTGGGGCGCGTCCCCAGAGGGGGCGTCAGGCCATGATGTCGTCGATGCGCTCGAGCACGTCGTCGTCGAGCAGCTCGAGCACGTCGAGTGCCTCGAGGTTCTCGTGGACTTGATCGACGCGGCTCGCGCCGGTTATCACGGTCGATACGTTCGGATGCGACGCGCACCACGCGATCGACAGCTGCGCCAACGTGCAGCCGAGTTCGTCGGCGAGATTCCGCAGCTCCCGGACCTTGGCGTTGGACTCGGGGTCGGTCACGTACTCGCGTAGCCAGTCGTAGCCCTCCAGCGTCGCACGGCTGCCCTCGGGCACCCCGTCGATGTACTTGCCGGTCAGCCACCCGGACGCCAGCGGACTCCACGTCGTCAGCCCGAGCCCGATGTCCTCGTACAGCCGCGCGTAGTCGACCTCGACCCTGTCGCGGACGATCAGGTTGTACTGGGGCTGCTCCATGAGCGGCTTGTGCAGGTGGTGGCGGTCGGCGATGTCGTACGCCGCGCGGATCTCGTCGGCAGACCACTCCGACGTTCCCCAGTAGTGGGCATAGCCCGCGCTGATGATGTCGCTCATCGCCCAGACCGTTTCCTCGATCGGCGTATCCGGGTCGGGGTGGTGGCAGTAGACGAGGTCGAGGTGCTCGAGCCCCAGGCGCTCCAGGGACGGCTCGATCGCCTCGAGCAGGTACTTGCGGTTCAGCGTGTGGGAGGAGTTCACGCCGCCGTGGATGCCCATCATGAACTTCGACGAGATCACGTACGAGTGCCGCTCCCACCCGAGGTTGGCGATGATGTCGCCCATGATCTGCTCCGACTTGCCGCCCGCGTAGACCTCGGCGTTGTCGAAGAAGTTGACGCCCGCCTCGTACGCCGCTTCCATGCACGCGGCACCCGACTCGACGTCGAGCTGGTCACCGAACGACACCCACGACCCGAACGACAGCACGCTGAGCTGCAACCCGAGCGCCCGAGCCGGCGATAGCTCATCTCAACCATGTGAAGCGCTCCCTCCTTACGACTCCGTCGCGACCGCGGACGGTGATCAGAAGCCTCGCCGGCCGGGCGCGGACGCAAACGGCGATGCCGTCGCCCGCCCCGGGATACGCCGACCCCGGTCGTCGCCGGATCCGAACGCCGGCTCGGATGTCAAGCAGGGCGCCGACCGTGAGCGGCGGCTACACCCTGCCGCCCATCCGGCTGACGACGTGGTTGGCGGCGAGTCGGCCGGTCTCGGCCGCCCCGTTCATGAACCCGTACCACAGGTCGCTGAAGTGCTCGCCGGCGAACACCAGGTTGCGGAACGCCACGCTGAGCTCGTTCTCGATCCAGAAGTACGCGCCGTAGGTGGTCAGCTCGCCAGGTCCGAAGTTGACGTATGCACCGCGGGTGAACGGCTCGTTGGCCCAGTCCGTGGCGAGGTGGAACCCGGTGTACTTCGGCCTGGTGCCCTCGATGATCTGGTCGAAGCGGCGCACCAGCTGGTCGGCGTCGGGTCGCTTCGCCACCTCTGCGCCGCCGAAGAAGAACGTGAGCGCGCCGTCATTGCGGTCGTCCTGCCGCTGTGTGCCGTCCCACGCGGCCGAGTATCCCTGGTCGGTCCACAGGCCGTTGACGAACCCCTCCGGGCTTCGCCACAGTCTGTGCTGGTAGCCGACGAACGTCTTCTCGTTGCGCCCCAGGTCGACGTCGAGCATGTATCGGCGAAACTGCGCGGGAAGCGTGACGACCCAGTCGATTGTCTTCAGCAGCGAGACGGGGATGGCGATGATCACGGCGTCGACCTCGATCATCTCACCGTCGGCGAACGTCAGCATGTAGGTGGACATGCGGTCCTCGACCCGCGTGAGCACCCGGCCGAGCCGCACCGGCACATCGAGGGCCGCGGCCATCGCCCGTGGCAGCCGCCCGACGCCGCCCTCCACGACGTACCGCTCGTCGCTGTAGCCGAGGACCTCCACGTGTTCCCCGTCGACCACCGGCAGCAGGAACAGCAACTGGAGCGCGGACGACTGCCGGGGCTCGACACCGTACTCGGTCCGAATCGCGTTCTCCATGAGCGTCCGGGCGAACGGTGCGCCGATCTTGTCCTTGTGCTGATCGAGGTACTGCGTGACGGAGAGCGCGTCGAACTTGGACGCCCATTTGCTCCAGTTCTGGTCGAGCAACGCCGCGTCGTCGGTGATCTGCCTCGCCAGTAGGCGGAGCGCGTCCGCGACGTCGGCCTCCGGGATCCGACGGTCCCCGAAGAAGAAGGCGTCGGTCGGATACGGCACGCTCTCGGCGTCGTCGATCCGATCGAACAGCTGCAGGTTGAACCGTTTGAGCAGGTGCAGCATGTCGGCGTGGTCGCTGTTGACGAACGACCCGCCAAGGTCGAGCACATAGCCGGGGCCGGCTGCAACCGAGTGGCATCGGCCGCCGACACGATCCCGGGCCTCGTACAGCGTCGCCTGGTACCCGAGGTCCTGCAGTCGAAGCGCCGCGGTGAGGCCGGCGAGGCCCGCGCCAACGACGGCGATCCTGGCATCTGCCTGTGCCAGGGCGTCATCGGCCAGCGCGGCGCGTGCGAGCGTCCCGCCACTGCCGACCGTCAGACCGGTCGCGGCGGCTGCGGCCGCACCGGCCATGAGGAACTGCCGCCGGGAGATCATTGTGCCCGGACGTACAACGGCCGCCGGGTGCCCGGCGGCCTCGAGATTGCGCTGTCGTGCCACCTGCAGTGCGTGGATCAGCGACCTGAACTGCGGTGTGCGTGCCATCGACCACCCCCGACTGCCATCTCGCCTGCATAGCTAGCTAGTTCATAGAGGCCATATGCGGTATGGATGAGTGACCCACTACAACCATGCCAGAGGATGTCCCTTCGGACAAGGGGGACATGTACTTCAGGACAGGTACGCCTCGCCCGTCACAACACCGACCGCGCAAAGAGGTCCCGGCCGGAGCCGGGACCTCGTCGATGCCGTCGTGGACCGCTACTGGACGTCGCCGGTGTCCGTGATGAACTGCGCGTCGATGTCGATACTGACCTTGCTGCCGACCAGGATGCCGCCCAGCTCCTGCGGCCCCTCCCAGGTCAGACCGAAGTCGTGGCGCGTGATCGACGTGGTGGCCTCGAAGGCCGCGCGCCGACCGGGCCCCAGCGGGTTGTCCATGACGCCGAGGAACTCGACGTCGAGCGTGACCGGCCGCGTCGTGCCCCGGATGGTGAGCTCACCGTCCATCTTCCAGTCCTCGCCGTCACCGTATACCCGCGTGCTGCGGAACGTCAGCTCAGGGTGGTTCTCGATGTCCAGGAAGTCCGCGGACTTCAGGTGGGCGTCGCGGTCCGGCTGGTTGGTGCTGATGCTCGACGCGTCGATGGTCACCTCGACGTGTGATTCCGTGGGATCGTCGCCGATCGTCAGCGTGCCGTCGAGCGTGTCGAAACGCCCGCGGACCTTCGACATGCCCAGGTGTCGCGCCGAGAAGTTCGCGCTCGTGTGCGCGGTGTCGACGTGCCACGTTCCCGACTTCGGGAGCTGTTCGGTACCGACTGTCGGCGTTGTGCTCATTGCGTGGACCCTTTGTTGGATCGCCCTTGCGGGTAGAATAACCGGACCGAAGTCCGCTTAAACCAAGTACGGACCGGAGTCCGTTTGTCAACCGACCGGCACCTGCCGATCGCAGGCCAGCACCCACCGGAGCGCACCGACGCCGCGCGCAACCGCGTGCGGATCCTCGCGGCTGCGCGCGGACTCCTGCGCACGCACACGCCCTGCGACGTGTCGATCGACGAGATCGCGGCCGCCGCGGGGGTCGGCAAGGGCACGATCTACCGACGGTTCGGCGACCGCGGCCGGCTGATGCAGGCATTGCTGGATGAACGCGAGGAGGCTTTCCAGGCCGCGGTGTTGTCGGGCGATCCGCCGCTCGGGCCTGGCGCCGCCGCGGGCGAGCGGCTGGAGGCGTTCCTCTGCGCGCTCGTCGATCAGCTCGAGGAGGCCGGCGACCTGCTGGCCGAGGTCGAGACGGGCCAGCAGTGGTGGACCAGCCCGCCGCAGCGCTTCCGGCGGCTGCACGTCAGGGTGCTCCTCGCCGAGGCGCGGCCAGACCTCGATGCCGACCCCCTCGCCGAGACGCTGCTCGCCCCGCTGACCGCCGACACGTACCATCACCTGCGCAGGACCGCCGGTTACTCCACCGAGCGGGTCAAGGAGGCGACGCGCACGCTGACCGCCGGCCTGCTCCGCGCCTGATCGCTCGTACCAACGATTTCTGCTTCTTGTGAGCGGTGCCGACCGAGATGACGACGTCTCCGAAGTGACCATCTGGCCCGGGATGTCGCCGGGTTGCAGGCGTTCACGCACACCCGGATCCTTACGACATGGATCTCGTGCTGCACGACATCGCCTAACGCGGCGCCGACGCGACCGTGCTGATTGAGGAGGTGCAGCAGGAATACGTCGCGCGCTACGGAGGCCGTGACGAGACGCCCGTCGCCGACGATGAGTTCGCCCCACCGGGGGGTGCCTTCGTGGTGGTTCTCGTCGACGGCACGCCGATCGGCTGCGGTGGTCTGCGCCGCCACGACGACGATGTCGTGGAGATCAAGCACAGGTACGTCCGCCGCGCGCACCGCCGGAACGGGCACGGTCGGCGGCTGCCCGACGCGCTCGAGGAGCGCGCCCGCGCTCTGGGCTACGCCCGTGTCATCCTCGAGACGGGCACGGCCCAACCCGAGGCGCTCGCCCTGTACGCCAGCGCCGGGTACACACCCATCGCGCCGTACAGCCACCATCGCTGCTCACCACGGTCACGCTGCTCCGCCAAGGACCTGTGACGGCGCCTCGCGTCGCTCCGATCAGTCGCGTTCGGTCCCACCGCCCGCCCGAACGACCGCCTTCCGCAGCTCCTCGACGACGAGGACCGTCACCGCCACGGCGGCCGCCAGGCCCCATTGGCCGGGCGTGAGCGCCGTCGTGTCGAAGATCGACTGCAGGAACGGCACGTGGACCGCGGCGACCTGCAGGACCACGACGCCGGCAAGCGCGTACAGCAGGCGGTGGTTGGCGAGGCTGTGCCGTCCCAGTGCCGTGGTCACGTCGTCGCGGGCGTTGAACGGTTGACCACCTGGTAGAGGACGAACGTCGTGAACGCCAGCGTGCCCGCGAGTACGCGGTCGCCGGTCGCGCCCAGGACGTTCGCCTGCACCCCTAGGGTCCCGACGGCCATGACCACACCAACGAACAGCAGCAGACCGACCCGACCCGCGTCGAGGACCTGGGCGTCCGGATCGCGCGGTGGTCGTTCCATGACGTCGGGGTCCGGCGGGTCGACCCCCAGTGCGAGCGCCGGCGGCCTGTCCATGATCAGGTTGAGCGGCGAGCAGACACCGCTGCAGCAGCAGCTCGGCCGGGTGACGACCGACCTCGGTCGCCATGCCCCGTCTCGGTCACGACCATCTCGGCATGACCGAGCGCGACCGTCGTGTTCATGAACAGGCGGTTGGAGCGCTCGGCGAGCGGGACGTCGGCTGCGACGGGGTCAATGGCCTTGTTGACCGCCGCGGACTCGCCCGTCAGCGCCGACTCCTCGACGGACACGCCGCGGGCAGCCACCAGCCGGCCGTCGGCGGGGACCCGGTCACCCGACCACAACAGCACGACGTCGCCCGGTACGAGCTCCGACCGTCGACGTCCACCTCGTGGCCGCCGCGGCGCACGCGCGCGCGGAACAACAGCATCGACCGCAGCGCCGACATCGACGACTGCGCCTGCCGCTCCTGGTCTAAGCCGATGCCGGCGGTGAGCAGCAGGAGCACGCCGATGACGATCCAGTCCTTGACGTCGCCGACCGGGCCGGCGACCACCGCGGCGCTCAGCAGGATCATCACGAGCGGGTCCGCGAACTGTTCCGCGAGCAGCGTCCACCAGGGCGTCTCCCTCGGACTCCTCGATGACGTTCTCGCCGTGCTCCGCTCGGCGACGGTCGACGTCGTTGGGACCCGGTCCCTGGTCCGGGTCGACGTTCAGCCGCGCGCAGACGTCGTCGACGTCGAGCGCGTGCCACGGACCTGCGTCGCGGTGTCCGGTGGTGACCGTATCGCTCATCTGGGCGTGTCTCTCTGCTGGGCACGACGAAGGATGCACCGCGCGCGCGAGGGCGGCGGCAGCCGCCCATCGTCGCGTACCGCGGACCGCCTGCTGGTCCGATGCCCTACGCTGACGGCATGCGCGCCGGAACCGTCCTGTCGTCCGCTGCGGACCCCGGGTCCGACCGCTTCGCGTCGTACGCGGCGACGCACCGGCGGCTGGTTGACGACCTGCGGCGCCAGCTGGCGGTCACGGCCGAGGGCGGTGGGAGACGCGCGCGCGAGCGTCACGTCGAGCGCGGCAAGCTGCTGCCCCGCGACCGGGTCGACGCGCTGGTTGACCCCGGCTCGCCGTTCCTGGAGCTGTCGGCGCTCGCGGCACACGGAATGTACGACGACGCCGCACCGGCGGCCGGGCTGATCACCGGTGTGGGCCGGGTCAGCGGTCGCGAGGTCTTGATCGTCGCCAACGACGCGACGGTCAAAGGCGGCACCTACTTCCCCGTCACAGTCAAGAAGCACCTGCGGGCGCAACGCGTGGCGATGGAGAACCGCCTGCCGTGCGTCTACCTCGTCGACTCCGGCGGCGCCTACCTGCCACTGCAGGACGAGGTGTTCCCCGACAGGGACCACTTCGGCAGGATCTTCCACAACCAGGCCGTCATGTCGAAGGCGGGCATCCCGCAGATCGCCGCCGTGCTGGGCAGCTGTACGGCGGGTGGCGCGTACGTGCCGGCGATGAGCGACGAGACCGTCATCGTGCGCGAGCAGGGCACGATCTTCCTAGGTGGACCACCGCTGGTGAAGGCCGCCACCGGAGAGGAGGTGTCGGCCGAGGAGCTCGGCGGCGGCCATGTGCACGCGCACGAGTCCGGCGTCGTCGACCACCTCGCCGACGACGACGCTCACGCCCTGGCGATCGTGCGCTCGATCGTGGCAACCCTCGGGCCGCGGCCGGCACCACCATGGGACGTCGTACCACCTGAGGAACCGACGGTCGACACGGCCGGGCTGTACGGCGTCGTGCCGCCCGACAACCGCACCAGCTACGACGTCCGTGAGGTGATCGCCCGCATCGTCGACGCCAGCCTCTTCCACGAGTTCAAGGCCCGCTACGGCGAGACCCTTGTCTGCGGATTCGCGAGGATCCACGGCCACCCGGTGGGGATCGTCGCGAACAACGGCGTGCTGTTCAGCTCGTCGGCGCTGAAGGGCGCGCACTTCGTCGAGCTGTGCGACCAGCGCGGCGTGCCGCTGGTGTTCCTGCAGAACATCACCGGGTTCATGGTCGGCCGGGACTACGAAGCGGGCGGCATCGCCAAGGACGGCGCCAAGATGGTCATGGCGGTCGCCTGCACCCGGGTGCCGAAGTTGACAGTGGTCATCGGTGGGTCCTTCGGCGCGGGCAACTACGCGATGGCCGGTCGTGCGTACGACCCCCGGTTCGTGTGGATGTGGCCCAACGCGCGCATCTCGGTCATGGGTGGGGAGCAGGCCGCGACCGTGCTCGCCACCGTCCGCCGCGACCGCATCGAGGCCGACGGCAGGGCCTGGTCGGACGAGGACGAGGCTGCGTTCAAGAACCCGATCCGCGAGCAGTACGAGGCGCAGGGGCACCCGTACCATGCCACGGCCCGGCTGTGGGACGACGGCGTGATCGACCCGCTCGACACCCGGATGGTTCTCGGCCTCGGGCTGGCGACGTGCGCGAACGCACCGTTGGACCCGGCGGGCTTCGGGGTGTTCCGCATGTGAGCGGGACCGTGGCCTTCGAGGCTGTGCTGGTCGCCAACCGTGGCGAGATCGCGGTGCGGATCATCCGTACCCTCCGGCGCATGGGCATCGCCGCGGTCGCCGTGTTCAGCGACGCCGACAGCGGCGCGCCACACGTCAGGATGGCTGACGTCGCCGTCCGCCTGGGCCCGGCGTCACCGGCCGAGAGCTACCTCCACGTCGACCGGGTGGTCGCCGCGGCGTGCTCGACCGGTGCCACCGCACTGCATCCGGGCTACGGGTTCCTGTCGGAGCAAGTGCGGCTGGCGCGCGCGTGCGCCGACGCCGGCGTGGTGTTCATCGGCCCGCCGGCGACGGCGATCGAGACCATGGCCGACAAGGCGCGCGCCAGGCAGGTGATGCGCGCCGCCGGCGTGCCCGTCGTGCCGGGGACCGACGCCGGCGACCTCGACGACGACGCGCTGATCGCCGCTGCCGCCCGGATCGGGGCGCCGCTCATGGTCAAGCCCGTCGCGGGTGGCGGCGGCAAGGGCATGGCGGTGGTGTCCGACACGGCCGACCTGCGCGACGCGATACGCGCGGCACGGCGGCAGGCCGCCGCCGCGTTCGGCGACGACCGCGTCCTGCTCGAGCGGTTTGTCGAACGCCCCCGCCACATCGAGGTGCAGGTCCTCGCCGACGAGCACGGCACGACCCTGCACCTCGGCGAGCGTGAGTGCAGCCTGCAGCGCCGCCACCAGAAGATCGTCGAGGAGGCGCCATCGCCACTGCTCGACACCGACACGCGGGCGGCGATCGCGGCGAGCGCGGTCGCGGCGGCCGAGGCGTGCGGCTACCGCGGCGCCGGCACGGTCGAGTTCATCGTGTCCGCCGACCGGCCAGACGCGTTCTGGTTCCTCGAGATGAACACGCGCCTTCAGGTCGAGCACCCCGTGACCGAGGAGGTGTTCGGCCTCGACCTCGTGGAGTGGCAGGTCCGTGTCGCCGCCGGTGCCGCGCTGCGGTGGGCCCAGGACGATCTGACGCCGGACGGCCATGCCGTCGAGGCGCGCGTGTACGCGGAGGATCCGGACCGAGGGTTCCTGCCGACCGGCGGGACGGTGCTGGCGTACCGCGAGGCCGACGGCGAGGGTGTGCGGGTCGACAGCGGCATCGTGACGGGCACGCAGGTCCCAGGCGTGTACGACCCGCTGCTGGCGAAGGTCATCGCCCACGCACCGGATCGCCCGGCGGCCCTGCGCAGGCTCGACCGCGCCCTGGCCGAGACGACAGTGCTCGGCATGCAGACGACCACCGGCCTCCTGCGCCGCCTGCTCACGTTGGACGAGGTGCAGGCCGGTGCGCTGGACACCGGTCTCGTTGAACGCCACCTCGATGACCTGCGCGCCGGGCCACCTCCAGACGACGTGCTGGTCGCGGTCGCGATGGGACGGCTGGCCGCGCGTGCGGCGACCGCAGGAACTAGCACGTTCGACGCCGTCGGCGGATGGCGCATCGGCGAGCACGCCTGGACCACCCTCCGCGTGACGGGTGGTGAGCGCATCGCGACGGTGCGGGTGCGCGGGACGCCCGACGCCGCTGAGGTCCGCATCGACGGCGGCGATGCCGTCGCGGCCCGCGCCACACTGGACGGCGTGGACCTCGAGGTCGGCTGGGGCGGTCGTGGCTGCCGGTACGTGTTCGCCGAAACCGACAGCACCGCCTGGATCGGACGTGACGGCGACGCGTGGATGCTGCGCGAGCAGGAGGCCCTGGCCGCGGCGCGCCGCTCTGCGACGCCCGGCGGTCCGGTCGTGGCGCCGATGCCCGGCACGGTGACGGCGGTGAACGTCACCGACGGCGAGGCCGTCACTGCGGGCCAGACCCTGCTGGTGCTCGAGGCCATGAAGATGGAGCACCGCATCACCGCACCGACCGACGGCACGGTGCACGGCCTGTCGGTGCGCGCAGGCGACCAGGTCGAGATCGACCGCGATCTCCTGGTGGTGACGCCTTCCTGACGCTCGTCGCGGTGGGAAGCGGACGTCGCGGTGGGAAGCGGACGTCGCGGTGGGGAGCGGACGTCGCGGTGGGGCGCGTCCGTCGTGCCTGACCGAACAATGACCACCACCCCGAAGTTCAGCACCAGAGGTGGTCCAGCGAAGTTCGGGTGGTGCTCAGATACCGAGTGGTGGTCAGATACCGGGTGGTGGTCAGTTGGTGATCACCTGGACGCCGCTGCCGTCGAGGTAGGTCTGCGCGCGCTGCCATACCGCGTAGCCGATGGCCTTGCCGAAGGCGCGGCCGTGCTCGTCGCCTCCCTTGAAGTGGATGCCGCCCCAGCGGCGGGACCATCCCGCTTCGTCAGCGGCGTCGGTGAGGGTGTTCCACGACAGCACAACGTCCTTGGCCGGCGTCCCCGCCGCGGTCGCAGTCCTCGGCTCGAACAGCGAACTGCCGGCGGGGATGGTCACCTTCGCCCGGAAGGCGTCGCTGCCAGTGAATGCGGCGAGGACCATGTGGGCGGCTGCGCTGAACGTGCTGTGCCCCGAGACGTACTCGGGGAAGGGTGGAGTGACGACGTGGGGGTCCTGGTACGGTCTCCACTGCTCGCCGGGGACCTTGCCATAGCCGTTGTACGGGCCGAGCCAGGAGGTCACCATCTGCCCGGCGAACTGCTCACGGATCGCCGTGATCGGCCGAGCGAAGTCGTACTTGTACTTCGCGTGCCACGCTCCGACGCCGGCGTCCATGACGGCGTTGCCGAGCGCGAAGAACAGCTTGACGTCGTCGTCGAGCGAGTGACCCCGCTTGCGTGACACCGCCTGCGCGAGCACCGCCCAGTGGCCGGGTGGGAACTCGGACTCCGGGCCGTCCGCCCAGTACTCGGCCTTGACCTTCTGCGTGTCGGTGAGGTTGGCCGTGTCCGTCAGCGCCAACGCCGTGTCGCCCTCGGGATCCGCCGGGCTCGGCGGATAGAACAGCGTGGAAGCGGGGTCGTCGAGGCTCATGGGCTGGCCGGGCGCGCCCGGGTCTCCGAGCGCGAAGCCGTCGATCTCACCCCACTGCGGCGTCAACGGGCGCTGGACGTTGCCTGCGCACGACGTCGCATCGGGAGCAGGAAGCGGTACGCACAGTGGCTGCCACAGCCACGGATCGACGACGCTGTCCCATCCGTTGGCGGGAGTGTAGCCGGTGGTGTCGGTATAGCCATTCGACTGGTTCGACCCGTCGCTGTGGCGGTAGTCCAGCACCCCGGCGGCCGCCGCGCGCCCGTCGGCGGCTGGGCCCGTGTCGGCGCCGACCGTGTAGCCGAGCTCCGTCATCTGCGCCACGAAGTCCGCTTCCGCGGCCGGGAACAGGTCGACGAGCACGGTGTGCGCAGCATGGCTGACCGCCTCCTGCTTGTTGGCGAGGGTGCGCTCCGCCGTTTCACGGCGCCCGAGCCGGGAGTGCACGCCAACGGCCGTCGCGTCGTACGGCGCCCACGCGTCGAACATCGCGGTGTGCAGCACGCCGATGGCCCGCGACGTGATCGTCGGTCCGGTCGCTCCGGGGTTGGCCCGGATGGTCTGCAGCAGTTCCTCGTCCCACTTGAGGACGGCGTTGTCGGAGTCACTGGGCGCCAGGCCGTTGACCGGCCAGCGCGGTCCCGGAAGGTCGCTGTCGTTCGGACCCGACGAACCACCGTCTCCGCTTCCACCGCCGCCCTTGCCGCCGGGCGCGGCCGCTGCCGGCAGCGCGACAGCCGATGCGGCCACTGCCAGACTCAGCAACAGGGCAAGTGCCAACTTCTTCATGGCGTCCAGCCTTCCCCGACGGCCCTTGCCGCCGCATGGATGCCCCCGCAACGGAGGCTGGAGTGGTTGTGGTCGCGCGCTCGGGGATCAGGCGGCCCACAGATGCGGATCGACGTCGTCCCCGCCTGCCGATCCCTGACGCCCCCCGTCAGCACCCGTGATGGTGCGCAGTGCGCGCACAGTAGCCGCGTCGGTCCACCCACACAACCCTGGACGCCCGCACGTTCAGCAGCTGTCAGGTTCACGTGTCATCCAACGTACAGCTGCGTCTCGGCCAGGCGGCGGTACAGGTCGTCGGACTCGACCAGCTCGTCGTGTGTACCGCTGGCACGCACCACTCCGTCCTCGAGCACCAGGATCCGGTCGGCACAGGTCACCGTGGACAGGCGGTGGGCCGCCACCAGCACCGTCGTGGTCTGCGCGACCGCGGTGATCGCGTCGCGCATCGCGACCTCGTTCACGGCGTCGAGCTGTGAGGTCGCTTCGTCGAGCAGCAGGATGCGGGGGTGGCGCAGCAGTGCCCGTGCGATTGCGATCCGCTGCTTCTCACCACCTGACAGCGTGACGCCGTGATGGCCCAACGGTGTGTCGAGCCCGTCGGGCATGCGGCCGAGCAGGGTGTGGAGGCGGGTCACTTCGAGCGCGGCGTGGATCTCGCCGTCGTCCGCGTCGGGTGCGGCTAGCCGCAGGTTGCTGCGCAGGGTGCCCTCGAGGATCGGCGCGTCCTGCCCGACGTAGCCGATCGTGGAACGCAGTTGCGGCAACGTCCACTCGCGGATGTCCTGCCCGTCGATGAGGACGGCACCGAACGTCGGCTCGTAGAAGCGCTCGAGCAGCGCGAACACGGTCGTCTTGCCGGTGCCGGACGGTCCGACGAGCGCGGTGACGCCACCGCGGGGCACCGAGAAGCTCAGGCCGCGATGGACCCACGACCGATCCTCCGCGTACCGGTAGTTGAACCACACCTGATCGAAGGTGATCGCCGCCGGGTCGGCGGCGTCATCGACCGATGGGAGGGCGACGTCGTCGTCCTCGTCGTCCTCGACGGGCAGCTCATCCACTTCGCGCATCCGCGCGACGGCGCCCAGCCCGGCCTGCAACTGGGACACGCCGTTGGTGATCGCGTTGACCGGCTCGGCGAGCAGGAACAGGTAGAGCAGGAACGCGATCAGGGACGAGACGGACAGCGCACCCGTCGTCACCCGCACGCCCCCGATACCGAGCACGGCCAGGAACGACAGCTGCACCGCAAGGCCGGCGGACACCTCCATCAGAGCCGTCCACTTGGCAACCTCGACGCCGCGACGCCACGCCCGGGTGACCGCCTCGTCCAGCGACGCTTCCTCGCGCCGCTCGGCGTTGCTGGCCTTGACGGTCCGGAGTGCTGCGAGCGACCGTTCCAGCACCGAGCCCATGCCCCCGACGGCTTCCTGCGACCGCGTCGACGCTCCTCGGATGCGCGGCACGACGACCAGCAGCGCGACCGCGTTGACTGCCAGCACGGCGACGGTCACGCCGAGCAGGACCAGGTCGAGGGTCGCCATGAGCACCACGGCGACGACCATCAGCAGTACGCCGTTCAGCGAGTGAACCAACCCGTAGGTCGTGACGCTCCTGAGCAACGTCGTGTCGGACATCACACGGGACAGCAGATCGCCAGGCTTGAGGTCGTCGAGCGCCCCGACCTGCAAGCGGAGCATCCGCCCGATCATCCGCTGGCGGGCGGACAGCACCACGCTCTCGGCCGTGCGTCCGAGCAGGTACATGCCGACCGCCGTGAGCACGGCGCCGCCCAGCATGAGCAACGTCAGCACGGCGACCGGACCGGCCAACGGGCGCTGCTCCCCGAGTGAGTCGATGACGAGCTTCGCGACCATCGGCTCGGCCAGGGCGGCCAACCCACCGAGCAGGCTGACGGCCCCGCCGGCGATCAGCGTCCGCAGGTGCGGGCGGACCTGGCCGAGCAGCAGACGCCAGGCGCCCCGGTGGGTGAGCGGCGCGGATGCTGGTTCGGCGCCGGCGCTCGGCACGCTGTCCGTCGCTGTCGCCATGGCTACGGCTCCGTGAACAGGGTGCGGAAGTAGTCCGGAGGGTACGGCTCGTCGACCGGCCTGCCGTCGACCTCGACCCATGCATGCGCACCGAACGGGGGGACGCGTCGCGCGCCCACGCACCACGTGACCCCGTGCCCCGCCGCGCGGCACAGCAGCACGACCGCCAGCGAGCGCGGGACGCAGCCCTCACGCGCGGCGCAGGTCAGACTCACCGCCACCACGTCGTCGCGGGCCGCCTTCGCCTGCTCGTACGACGCCGGCGTCGCGCCCACGGCAAGGCGGCGCAGGACCGCGCGGGTGCGGGCGGGTGACCGCGTGGCCAGCAGCCTGGCGGCTGCGACCGCCGTCACCGCACGCAGCCGCCGCACGGGCGGCACCGACCGCGGGCGGTGGGCGACGACCTCGGGGGTGCTCACCGGGTCACGCCGCCGCGTCGCGCTGGCACTGTCACCTGCTGACCACCAGGCCTGCCGACTCCAGCGCTCCGACCAGGTCGCCGACGTCGGTCTGCGCCGTCGCGCGGTCGATGCGATAGGTCGACATCAGCCGCTCGACCGCGTGATCTGTGGTGCCACCCGACAACAGCGCGTCGAGCACGAGCGCGCCCGTGGGGTTGAGGTTGAAGTACTCGCCCGTTCGTTCGTCGAGCAGGGTCAGCCCGGTGTCCGTCTCTGCCGTCGAGACGCCGTCACACAGGTCGTAGGTCATGGCTTCCTCGTCAGGTGGTCACGTGGGTGCGGTCGAGGCTGCGCAGCCACACCTCGCATGCGATGGTCTGGTACAGCACGCCGGACGGCAGCCCGGGCGGCAGCGGTCCCGCACAGACGCGCCGTAGCAGATCGACGTCGACCAGTCCGAGCTCGCCCAGCCGCGCGTCGTCCCACAGTTCGAGCACGTCGGCGCGGTGGCGACGCAACCCGGGCTCCTCGTCGACGGTGCCGTTCGCCTTGGTCGCGCGTTGTCGCGCGTCATCCGGCACGATCCCCCGCATCGCCTCGGCCAGCAGCGGCTTGTAGCGCCACGGCGTGACGCGCTCGAGCGGTCGCACCGACAGGCCGGCGGCCACGACCGCATCGTCGTAGTAGGGCGCCGCCAGGGTCAGTGCATCGGCCGCCGCGAGCTGCTCGAATTGCCGCGCGATGCGCGACACGAACCGCATGGCCTCGAGCTCGCGGTGCTGTCCGCGTGTCGGAGCCGACGGCGGGAGCCCGTCGGCGGCATGCTGGATCTGCTCGCGTACGGCGTCGGCCGCGCGGAGCGTTGCCCATGGCGGCAGGCGCGGCTCGAACCCCCACGCGAGGAGCGGCTCGTCTGCGGGCGGCGCGGGGGTGGTGATGGCGTCGGCGACGTCACGCAGCCAGGCGCGGTACGGACGCCGGTCCGCCACCTGGCGCAGCACCCGGCGGCGGGGCCAGCGGTACTTCGCGGTGAACCCGCGGAGGTGCCGCGTGGCCGTGCGCGGGTGCGTGCGCAGCGCATCGGCGACGTGCGCCACCGATCCGTACAGCAGTTCGTCACCACCGAACCCGACGAGGTGCAGCCGGGATCCCCGGTCTCGTGCCCGCCGGGCGATGGTCAGCCAGCGGTCCCGGTCGACGGTCACGCTACTGGGTTCATCGAGCGGGGCGACATGCCGACCGAGGCCGTGGTAGACGAGCGGCATCTCGTCCGCCCCGATGACGTGATGCTCGAGATCTCCGCGTGCGGCGACGGTGCGCTGTGCCCAGGTGACGTCATCGGCCAGCGGATCCGGGCTCGCGGCGGTGTACGCGACGACCGTGCGGGCGGTGTCGGCGGCGACGCAGCACACGGCCGTCGAGTCGACACCGCCGAGGTCGCAGGTGGCCAGGTCCTGTCCCCGCACCCGGGCCGCGATGCCGGCGGTCAGCGCCGAGCAAAGCGCCCTGGCGCCGTCTCGCAGCGGCTGGTCAGCGCGTGGCGGCGTCCACCACGTGCGTTCGTCGCCATGGCCGTCAGCATTGAGCACCAGGCGGTCACCCGGCTGGACGGCGGAGACGTCACGCCACACGGGCCGACCAGCGATCGGGTACAGGATCGGCGGCTCGAGCAGGTGCAGCGCCAAGCGGTGCGGCTCGACCGGTGCGTCACACAGGTGGGCCAGCACGTCGGCGCGGTCGGCGGCGCACGCCACGTTCCCGACGCGCGCCACGTACACCCGTCGTACGCCCGTCGCCGAGCCCTGGATGCCGGTCACGCCGTCGACCGAGGCGGCGAGGTGGACACTGCCCACGACGGAGTCCACGACCCGATCGAGCACGTCGACGGAAGGTGCACCCTCCACCCGTCGTCGTAGGTCGTCCGCGACCGTGGCGTGCTGTCCGAGGACGGCTACCTTCGCTGTTCCTTCCTCGACCGTCACGACGGTGCCATGCGGCCAGTTGCCCAACAGCCATGGCCTGCCGGAAGTGTGGTCGATCCGCTGCGATGCGTGAGTATCAAGCCGCGCCCAGACCGTCCGGGCGGCGTCGCAATCCGGCACCATCACGAACCAGGACGGTGCTGCGGGGAAGGCGTCGAGACGGACCATCGGCGCTGTCTCCTGGGCACGGCAACGGGCGTGCCGATCCGGTGACTCGGGTGCGGTGCGACTCTCGGAGGCACTACAGCCGCCGGCCGGCGCGTCCGGAATCGAAGGGTGGACGGTCGCCGGCCGGCACTGTCTCAGGTGGCGCAGGTCCTCACAAGGCCTGGTGTCGGACCAGTGTGTCTCGCGGCCCGGACCCACCCAGTCCTGTCAGCTTCTTGAACGAGCCGACACGCGTGAGCGTTGGGCGTTCGTAGGTACGCACGTCGAGTTGCCCCCTTTCATGACTTCGCGATCATCGCAATGCGTGCGTCCCTACCCGCAGGGATGTGTGGGACAAACACGGACGACCGTGCACTCAGCCGGCTCGAACGGCCCAGGCCACAGTCGTCGGTCCGGGGTCAGCACGGCGACGGTGCGGCGGCCACTGACCCGTTCGCCATGGTGCGCTCGGTCTTCGTGAGCACGTCCGGCGTCGCCACCTGCGCGCTGCAACCGCAGGATTAGGTCGTTGCGGCTCTCGCTCCGCATGCGCTGCAGCAGGTTCGTGAACGACGTTGCCTATCACAGCCGTGGGAGACCCCGTCGGACGTTGGGGCGTCGGCCCACGTTCAGTCGGCGAGGCCCACACTCGACACTCGGTCCCGTGCGCACCGGACACGCCACAGCGGCGGGCCACGGGCACGTCGGTGTGCCTGACAACCATGGTCACCGTTGGCGGATACGGTGAACGGCATGAACGCCATCGGAATACTGCAGGACGCCTTCGAGCGCGTGACCGGCTCGGTGCACGCGGCCGTCGAAGGACTCAACGCCGATGATCTGGTGTGGCGGCCGGATCCGGAGGCCAACACGATCGGCTGGCTGATCTGGCACCTCACGCGCATCGAGGACGACCACCTGGCGGACATCACCCAGCGCGCGCAGGTCTGGACGACCGGTGATTGGCCGGCAAGCTTCGGCCTGCCCGAAGGCACGATGGACCACGGCTACGGCCACACGTCCGAGCAGGTCGCGGCCGTGCAGCCCGAGAGCGCCGACGTACTGCTCGCCTACCACAACGCTGTCGCGTCGGCCATCGTCGACGACCTCGCCACGCTCGATGCGGCCGCCCTCGACCGCGTCATCGACGAGCGCTGGGACCCACCGGTCACCGTCGCCGTGCGCCTGGTCAGCGTCGTCAACGACGCCATGCAGCACACCGGCCAGGCGGCGTACGTCCGCGGCCTGCTCGAACGGCGCGGCTGACGGCCGTCGCCGGGAGCAGGCCGCCTGGTGGCGACCGCAGGGCTGCGTCAGCTCATCTTCCGGTAGCGGTTGACGGCCAACGGGATGAACACCATGAGCAGCCCGACGATCCAGATCACCGACCACGTCAGGTGGTCGGAGGCGTCGCCGATCCCGGTCGCCAGCCAGCGGGACGTCTCGGCGACATGCGTGATCGGGTTGTTCTCGGCGAACGTCTGCAGCCAGCCGGGCATGGTCTGGGTCGGCACGAACACAGCGCTGGCGAACACCAACGGGAAGGTCACCACGAAGCTCGCGGCCTGCGCCGTTTCGCTGTTCGGGACCGACATCCCGACCAGCGCGTAGATCCAGCTCATCGAGAAGCCGAACGCGACCACGACCGCGATCGCTCCAAGCAGGCCCAGCCACTCCGGACGGAACCCGATGATCAGCCCGACGCCGGTCATGATCAGCACGACGAAGAAGCCGCGTACGAGGTCGGCGGTCGTGCGCCCCACGAGCACGGCCGAGCGCGCCATCGGCAGCGACCGGAATCGGTCGATCACACCCTTCGACAGGTCATCGGCCAGGGCGATCGCGGTCTGGGTGGAGCCGAAGGCCACCGCCTGCACGAAGATGCCGGGCAGGAGGAAGTTCGCGTAGTTGTCGCCGTACTCCGGAGGCAGCTGCAACGCGCCACCGAACACATAGCGGAACAGCAGCACGAACATGACCGGCTGGATCGTCGAGAACACCAGCAGCTGGGGCTGGCGCCGAATGTGGGTCAGGTAGCGGCGCGTGATGGTCGCCGCATCCGACAGCACCGTGCCGAGCGCCATGCGCGGGGCGCGGGAGGCGTGCGTCGGGTCTGCAGTCACCCAGGTCATCTCGAAGCTCCTGTTCGGCTGCGGCTCCGGCCACGCTGACGGCGGGGTCGGTCGCCGTTCGACGACGGCTTCTCCTCGGCCACCCGACCCGTGATGTCGAGGAACACGTCGTCCAGGGTGGGTCGGCGCAGCGCCAGGTCGGTGACGGCGACCTGCTCGCGACGCAGCACGTCAGCGGCATCGGCGACCGTCGCCACACCTCGGTCCGCCGGCACGGTGACGGTGAGATCACCGGTCCGGGCCGCCTCGTTCTCGCCGACCTTCGACATGAGCGCGATCACACGGTCGACGTCGGTCTCGGCGGTGAGCCTGACCTCGACCACCTGGCCACCGACGGAGGACTTGAGCTCGTCGGCCGTGCCTTCGGCAATCACCTGACCGCGGTCGATCACGGCGATCTCGTCGGCCAGGCGGTCGGCCTCCTCGAGGTACTGGGTGGTGAGCAGCAGCGTCGCACCGTCGTCCACGAGCGCCTTGATCATCTGCCACAGATCGACGCGGCTGCGTGGGTCCAGACCGGTCGTGGGCTCGTCGAGGTACAACAGGCGCGGGCGGTTCACCAGGCTCGCCGCGAGGTCGAGGCGGCGGCGCATGCCTCCTGAGTAGGTGCGGACCGGCCGGTCGGCGGCGTCGACCAGATCGAAGCGCCCGAGCAGCTCGTCGCCGCGGGCCTTCACCTGCGCCTCCGGCAGGTGGTACAGCCGGCCGACCATCCGCAGGTTCTCGCGTCCGGTCAGCAGCTCGTCGACCGCCGCGTACTGGCCGGCGAGGCCGATCATCGTGCGCACCACCTCCGGCTGCCGCACGACGTCGGTGCCGAACACCGTGGCGTGACCGTCGTCGGGCGTCAGCAGCGTCGCGAGCACACGGACAGCGGTCGTCTTCCCTGCACCGTTCGGGCCGAGTAGGCCGAGCACGGTGCCCTCGCGGATCTGCAGGTCGATGCCTGCGAGCGCCATCGTCTCGCCGAAGGACTTCTTCAGGCCCTCGACCTGGACGGCCGGGGTGTCAGCCATGGGTGCTCCACTCATCGTTCGCCGCGCTGGCCCACACCCCCCGGGTGACCGACGCCGCTGCAAGAACAGTAGCTGCGACATCGGCGGGTGGAGCAGCGACGGGCTCACCCGCTCAGACAGCCCGTCCGCCCGAACGGTCAGGCATCAGACGGGCGCAGTTCCGGTAACACTGCGGGCATGACGGATGACGATGTGATCAGGGTGCACCTGTGGGTGTCGGGCCGGGTGCAGGGCGTCTTCTTTCGGGCCACGACGTCCGACGAGGCCAGGTCCCGGGGGCTCACGGGCTGGGTCCGCAACGCGCCCGACGGCCGGGTCGAGGCCGAGGTACAGGGGTCTCGCGCCGCCGTCGAAGAGCTCATCGAGGAGTGCCGCACCGGCCCCGCGATGGCCGCGGTCAGCGACGTCGTTGTCGACCACATCGACGTCGTCGACAACGAGCAGCGGTTCAAGGTTGTCGGCTGACGAGCGTCCGGGACTTTCAAGCCCGGACAAGCAGCTGTGGCCGCAGGTGGGCGTCACCAAGGCGGACCTGTGGGACTACTACACCGCCGTGTCCGACCGGTTGCTCGCTGCGGTCGCCCACCGGCCGCTCACTCTGAAGCGGTACCCCAACGGCGTCGAGAAGCAGGGCTTCTTCCAGAAGAACCTCGGAGACGACGCTCCCGACGACCTCGGCCGGTTCACGACCTGGACGGAGTCGTCGGAGCGCGACGTCAGCTACCTGGTCGTCGGCGGGCTCAGGGAGCTGCAGTGGGCCGCGCAGATGGCGGTCGTCGAGCTGCACGCATGGCTGGCCACCACCGACCGGCCAGACCGGCCGGACACGCTCCTGTTCGACCTCGATCCATCCAACGACGACCAGTCGGTGACGACGGTGGCGCTGTGGCTGCGCGAGCTCCTCGACGAGCTCGACCTGCAGGCACGGGTCAAGTCGAGCGGCAAGCGGGGGCTGCACGTCACGGTGCGCCTCGAGCGGCGCTACGGGTTCACCGAGGCCCGGGGGTTCGCCCTCGCCGTGGCGAGATGCCTCGCCGACCGCCATCCCGACGAGCTCACGGTCGAGATGCGCAAGGCCGATCGCGGAGGCCGCCTGCTGATCGACTGGTCTCGGCACGGTCAGGGCCAGCACACCGTGGCCGCCTGGAGCCCCCGCGCGACACCGACCGCGACGGTGTCCGCACCGTTGTCGTGGGACGAGGTCGAGGCTCACGTCGACCCGTCGACGATCACGCTGCGCACCGCGCTCGACCGTCCCGACCACTGGGCGGAGCCGGCCGAGGCCAGGCGGATCGAGGGGGCACGGGAGCGGCTCGAGGGCTGGGGCTATCCGTCCGTCGACCGGAGTCCGCGGGCACGGACCACGACCTGAGCGCGCAGGGCGACCTCAGAGGATGGGGTCGGGTTCGTACCCCACGGCGCCGGGATGCGCGTCGAGGATCTCCGCCACGCGTTCGACCACCGTGCGCACCTGGGACGACGCCGCGCCGGTGAACGCCGCGGGCTCGGCGGTCAGGGCGTGCAGCTCGTCCTCGGTGAGACCGAGCCGGTCGTCACCGGCCAGCCGCGCGAGCAGATCGTTGTGCTCGCGCCCCTTCTCGCGCATCTCGAGCGCGACCGCGACGGCGTGGTCGCGTATCGCCTCATGGGCCGTCTCACGCCCGACGCCACGGCGGACGGCGGCGACCAGGACCCGCGTGGTCGCAAGAAACGGCAGGTATCGGTCGAGCTCGCGCTCGATGACGGCCGGGTGGGGACCGAGCTCGGACAGCACGGTGAGGAACGTCTGGTACAGGCCGTCGGCCGCGAAGAAGGCGTCGGGCAGCGCGACCCGTCGCACGACGCTGCACGACACGTCGCCCTCGTTCCACTGCGCGCCGGCGAGCTCCGCCGTCATCGACGCGTAGCCGCGCAGAACGACGGCGAGGCCGCGGATGCGCTCGCACGACCGGGTGTTCATCTTGTGGGGCATGGCGCTGCTGCCCACCTGGCCGGCCGTGAACCCCTCCGTGATCAGCTCGTGGCCGGCCATCAGCCGCACGGTCGTTGCGAGGTTCGACGGCGCCGCCGCGGCCAGGGCCAGCGCGCTGACGACGTCGAAGTCGAGCGATCGGGGATAGATCTGACCGACCGACGTCATCAGGCGGTCGAAGCCGAGCTCCTGGGAGACCGCCGCGTCCAGCACCGCGAGCCGTTCGAGATCGCCGTCGAGTAGGTCGAGCTGATCCGCGGCCGTGCCCACCGGACCCTTGATCCCGCGTAGCGGGTAGCGCGCCAGCAACTCGCTGATGCGGTCGTAGGCGACCAGCAGCTCCTCGGCGATGGTCGCGAACCGCTTGCCCAGCGTGGTCGCTTGCGCGGGGACGTTGTGCGACCGGCCGGCCATGACCAGGTGGTCGAACTCGACCGCGCGGGTCGACAGCCTCGCCAGCGCGGCCACCATCCGATCGCGCAGCAGGTCCAGCGACGTCCGGATCTGCCACTGCTCGACGTTCTCGGTCACGTCGCGCGACGTCATCGCCTTGTGGATGTGCTCGTGGCCGGCGAGTGCGCAGAACTCTTCGATCCGGGCCTTGACGTCGTGACGGGTGACGCGCTCACGTTCGGCGATGCGGGCGAGGTCAACCTCGTCGACGACCGCCTCGTAGTCCGCGATCACCCCGTCCGGCACGTCCACACCCAGGTCGCGCTGCGCCCGCAGGACGGTGAGCCACAGCCGTCGCTCCAGAACGACCTTGCGCTCCGGCGCCCACAGAGCGACGAGCTCATCGGATGCATATCTGGCCGCGAGGATGTCAGGGATCATTGCGCCATTGTCGCCCGCCGGCGAGGAGCGGACCGTGCTGGTGCACGGCGCTACGTCAGGGTGTGGCGGCCTCCTCGGGCCCCGGCGAGGGGCTCGGCTCCGGCGCGGGCTCGGGCTCCGGTTCCGGAGCCGGCGCCGGTTCGGGCTCCGGCGCGGGCTGAGGTTCGGGCGCGGGCTGAGGTTCGGGCGCGGGCTGAGGTTCGGGCGCGGGCTGAGGTTCGGGCGCAGGCTGAGGTTCGGGCGCAGGCTGAGGTTCGGGCGCGGGCGACGGTGCCGGAGCGGGCGGCGGCTCCGACGGCTTCGGCTTCGCGGACCCCGACGGCTTCGGCTTCGCGGACCCCGACGGCTTCGGCTCCTTCGACTTCGCCTTGGCAGGCTTCCTTGACGCGGACTTCGCCTTCCCCGCCTTCGCCTTCGGCTTGGAGGTCGCGGACTTCTTCGACGACGAGTCCTTCGGCGCGAGCGAGCCCGAACGGTCGGACGTCACCGTGCCGGTGTCCCCGGATGTCGCCCGTGCGACGCGACCGCCCGGCATCGTGTCGAAGGTGACCTCGGTCATGAACCCCGAGAACGGGTTGCGAAGGATCTGACCCTTGATGAACGTCAGCGATCCCGCGCCGAGTGCGAAGGGGTCCGCCTTGCGGTAGACGTCGATCCAGCGCATAACGTCGGCGACGTAGACCGTCGACCGGTTGTAGGCGTACAGGGCGCGTTCGAGCCGCGCATTGTCGAGCAGGTTGCCCGGGTGGGTGCTGCACAGGTGATCCACGGCCGCCAGCGTGGCGTCGAACACGTTATTCGGATCGCGACGGCCGTCCTGGTTGCCGTCCTGCCCGAACTGCTGCCAGCTCGTCGGGATGAACTGCATGAGACCGACCGCCCGGTCCCAGACACCGTCGCCGTCCCACCGTCCTCCGTCGGTGTCGGGGATGGCGGCGACGCCGTTGGTGCCGTCCAGCGCGGGACCGACGATCGGATCGGCGATGTCGCCGAGGGTGTCGATCACAGCGTCGTCGCCCAGGAACAGCCCGTGCCGGGACTCCACCCTGCCGATGCCGGCGAGCACGGCCCAGTCCAGCGCGCAGCCCTCGACGACGGAGGAGGCCCGGCGGGCGGCGTTGCGGTACGCCGCCTGGACGACCTGCGGGATCGCCAGCAGCCCCGCCTGCTCGAGACCTCCAACCTCGGCGGATCCCGGCGGCAGCGCCGCGGTGAGCGTGTACAGCTGCGTCTGTGCGTTACCGTCATCGTTCAGCAGGCGGGCAATCCAGCGGACGTCGTTTCCGGCGAACGCTGCATGCGTGAGCGCCGCGAGACCTTCGGGCGCCGGGCCGACGTTCACGGTCGCCTGCACGGCCGGGCCGCCCGGATCGGGGACCGCACGGGCCGGCGGAACCAGCCCGTTTGCCACCGGCAGGGGGACGACCGCCGCGGCGGACAGGGCGATCGTCAGCACCACCGCCGCCAGCATCCGCAGTCCCGCCATCCGCACGTCGTCTCCTTCGCGCGCTGCCCCGCGCCATGCTAGACAGTCGACGGCGAACGCAACACCCCCTAGTTCGAACAAGTTGTCAGATGTCAGTTCCGTGACACGCGTGCGGCGATGTCCTCGCGGCGGTGCAGGGCGTCGAACGAGATGTGGTCGGCGGCGAGGTAGGCGGCATCCCGCGCACCCGGTACGCCCACGCCGAGCCCGGAGACGGCCAGGACGCGCCCGCCCGCGGTGCGCACCTTGTCGCCCGCACGCTCCGTGCCGGCGTGGAAGACGATCGCATCGCCGCCGGCCGCGGCGTCGAGGCCCTCGATCGTCTGCCCCGTCTCGTACGCGCCCGGGTAGCCGCCCGACGCCAGCACGACCGTGACGCAGGCCCGTTCGTCCCACACGAGCGGTGGGGCGTCGGCCAGTGCCCCGTCGGTGCACGCCCGCAGTAGCAGGCCGAGGTCGCTGCACAGCCGAGGAAGCACGACCTGGGTCTCGGGGTCGCCGAACCGGGCGTTGAACTCGAGCACCAGCGGTCCCCGGCCGGTCAGGACGAAGCCGCCGTAGAGCACCCCGACGAATGGCAGGTCGCGAGCGGCGAGCTCGGCCAGCACCGGACGGAACACCGTGCGCTCCAGGTCGGCGACCGCCGCGTCGTCGAGCGGGTAGGGGCACCACGCGCCCATGCCGCCGGTGTTGGGGCCCTCGTCGCCGTCGAAGGCACGTTTGAAGTCCTGCGCGGGCGCGAGCAGCCGGCAGTCCGCGCCGTCGCACACGGCGAACACCGAGACCTCTGGACCGGCCAGGTACTCCTCGATGAGGACCACGTTGCCCGCGTCGCCGAACAGCCCGGCGATCATGGTCTCCTCGATCGCCCTCACCGCCTCGGCGCGGTCGGTGCAGATCCGCACCCCCTTGCCCGCGGCCAACCCGTCGGCCTTGACGACGTACGGCGGCGCGAAGTCGTCCAGCGCGGCGACCGCCTGATCGGGATCGTCCCCGCTCCAGTAGCGCGCGGTCGCGACGCCGGCGGCGGTCATGACGTCCTTGGCGAACTGTTTCGAGCCCTCGATGCGCGCAGCCGCGGACGATGGCCCGAACACTGGGATGTGCGCGGCGCGCAGCGCGTCGGCCACCCCGGCGACCAGCGGAGCCTCCGGACCGACGACGACGAGGTCCGCGCCGATGTCGCGCGCGAGCTTGACGACCGCGTCGCGGTCCACCGGGTCGACCGACGGGTGGCGCGTCGCCACGTCGGCGATGCCCGCATTGCCGGGCGTGCAGTGGACCGTCGCGACCGACGGTGCCCGGTCAAGCGTCCAGCACAGCGCGTGCTCCCGCCCGCCACCTCCGACGACCAGCACGTCCATCGCGGCCGCCTGCACCGCGGGCATCAGCCGCGCTCGAGCGTCTGGCGGCGTGCGGGACCGACCGACACCCAGCGGATCGGCACCTGTGTCAACTCCTCGAGCCGGTCGACGTAGTCCTGCGCCTGCTTGGGCAGGTCCGAGAAGTGCTCGACCTCGGTGATGTCGTCGGACCAGCCGGGCAGTTCCTCGTACACCGGCGTCGCGCGGTGGATGATCGACTGGTGGGGCGGGAAGTGCTCGAGCTCGCTGTCCTGGTAGCGGTAGGCACGGCACACGCGGAGCACGTCGAACTGACTGAGCACGTCGAGCTTGGTCAGGAACTGCTCGGTCAGCCCGTTGACGCGCCTGGCGTAACGGGCGAGGACCGCGTCGAACCAGCCGACCCGGCGACGCCGGCCGGTGGTCGTGCCGTACTCGCCGCCGGCCTCGGTCATGCGGTGAGCGATCGCCTGGCTGGTGGCCGACGAGCCTTCGGCGCCGAGCTCGGTCGGGAACGGCCCGGACCCGACCCGGGTGACGTAGGCCTTGGTGATGCCGATGACCTGGGTGATACGATCCGGCCCCAGGCCGGAACCGGTCAGGGCGCCGCCGGCCACCGGGTTCGACGACGTCACGAACGGATACGTGCCGTGATCCAGGTCGAGCAGCGTGCCCTGGGCACCCTCCAGCAGCACCGACCGCCCCGAATCCAGCGCGTCGTGGAGCAAGGTGCCGGTGTCGGCGATGTAGGGCGCCAGCCGCTCCGCGTAGACCGTGTAGGTCGTCTCGATGTCCGCTGCCTTCATCGGCAGCCGGTTGTAGACCCGCGACAGGATCGCGTTCTTCTCCTTGAGAACGGTGTCGAGCTTCTGACGGAAGATCTTCATGTCGTACAGATCCTGGACCCGCAGGCCGACCCGTGACGCCTTGTCCGCATACGCGGGCCCGATCCCCCGCTTGGTCGTGCCCAGCTTCTGGCGGCCCAGGTGGCGCTCGGTCAGCCGGTCCAGCTCGAGGTGGTAGGGCATGATCAGGTGGGCGTTGCCGCTGATGCGCAGCCGCGACGGGTCCAGGCCCTGGTCGACGAGCTGGTCGAGCTCGGTGAGCAGCACGCCCGGGTCGATGACCACCCCGTCGGCGATGACCGGGGTGACGTGGTCGTACATCACCCCCGACGGCACGAGGTGCAGCTTGAGGGTGACGTCGCCGACGATGACGGTGTGCCCGGCGTTGTTGCCGCCCTGGTAGCGCACGACGTAGTCGACGCGGTCGGCGAGCAGGTCGGTGGCCTTGCCTTTGCCCTCGTCACCCCACTGGGTGCCGACGACGATGATGGCGGACATGGTGTGACAGCCCTTCGGGGTGTGTGCGGCGGCGATTGTAGTCATCCCCGAAGGACGGACCGGTGGCGATCGGCGACCGCGTGCGCCACACGGCGCAGGTCCGCGCGCGCCTCGGCTGGGGCGAGCACCTCGATGTCGGGTGCCAGGGCGAGCAGCGCGGCGCGCGCGACACCTGGGGAATCGAAGACCAGGGTCTGGCGGATCCACCCGTCGTCCTCCTCGCGCTCCCCGGCGACCTCGCGTGGCGCGAGCGCGCCCAACGCGTCGCGGTGGCGCTGCGCATCGGGCCCGAGCCGGACGTCGACGGCCAGACCCGGTAGGTGCCCGGCATACTCCTGCTCCCAGGCGGACCAGAAGGCCGGCAGGTCGAACCCCTCCGGCCGCTGGGCCGGCCGATCGAGCTGCATGGCGCCCCGGACGCGGTCGACCCGGTACACGCGCGCCGCGTGTCGGTGGGACGCCACCAGGTACCACGTGCCCGTCTTGTGCACCAGGCCGAGTGGGTGCACCGTGCGCCGCACGACGTCGGCGCGGCCTTCCGCCACGTAGCGCAACCGTAGAACGCCGTCCTCCCATACGGCGCGGGCCACGGTCTGCAGGTGCTCGGTGGATCTCGGCCGCGCATGCGCCCAGCCGCTGGGATCAAGGTGGAAGCGCTCCTCCGCGCGGGTGGCGACGCCGCGCATGCCGGGCGGGATGGCGGCCAGTAGTTTGAGCCTGGTCGTCGCCAGCAGGCCACCGGTGCCCAGCTCGCCGGCGACCGGCGCGGCAGCGCCGCTCAGCAGGAGGGCCCCGGTTTCGTCGCTGGTCAGGCCGGTCAGGCTGGTCCGGTACCCGCCGACCAGGCGGTAGCCGCCGCCCTCCCCACGCTCGCCGTAGACCGGCACGCCGGCCGCACCGAGGTCGGCGAGGTCGCGATAGGCGGTACGGACCGACACCTCGAGCTCGTCGGCGAGCTGCTCGGCCGTGGCCGCACCCCGCGTCTGCAGGAACAGCAGGATCCGGATCAATCGGGCCGCGCGCAACATGTGCTGAGGATAGTCCTGCACAACTGACAGGAACTGTCAGGTATTGGCACATAGGTTTACGAGAACGTTCAGCGAGGGGAAACAGGGATGATGGCGACGTACGTGCTCGTGGGCGGTGCATGGATCGGCGCGTGGGCATGGACCGACGTGACCCGGCGCCTGCGGTCCGATGGCCACGACGTCCACCCCGTGACCCTCACCGGGCTCGGCGAGCGGGTGCACCTGAGCGGTCCCGAGATCGACCTCGACACCCACATCACCGACGTCGTCAACGTGATCGACTACGAGGACCTCGACGACGTGGTCATGGTCGGGCACAGCTACGCGGGCATCGTCGTTGAGGGCGTCGCCGACCGACGCGCGGCGCGGATCGCGGCGGTCGTCTACGTCGATACCGCACCGATGGGCGACGGGGTGGCACACATCGACATCTACCCGCCGGACGCGCGTGCGGCGGTGGAGTCGGCGGTCGCCGCCGCAGGCGACGGCTGGCGCCTGCCGTTTCCCGGCATCGAGCAGCTCGGACGGCAGGCCAGCCTGGCCGGGCTCGACGACGACGCGCTGGCGATGCTCGCGACCCGGGCGACACCACAGCCGTACGCCACGTACCGCCAGCCGCTGAAGCTGTCCGGCGACGACGTGCGGTACGACCGCCGTGCGATCGTGTGCAGCGACGGGGGCTTCTCGGTCGCGCAGATCCGCCGCGCCCTGGCGTCGGACGATCCCGGGATGTTCGGGGTGTACGCGGGCCCGGGTTGGGCGTTGGACGAGTTGCACACCGGGCACTGGCCGATGCTGTCGGCACCGGACGCGCTGGCGGACCTGCTGGCGGCGGCCGCCATGTGACGCGGAGGGGAGGGCGCGCGGGCGGAGATGGACCGCGGCTCCGTGCGCCTGGCGTACGCTCCCGTGGGCGAAGGGGGCCGACGTGGAGCGCGACGACGGGGACCGCAGGGCCGGCGCGCTGCGGTTGACGATCATCGCCGTCGTGGCCGTGCTCGCCGGCATCGCCGCCGGAGTCACGTTCGCACCGGGTGCGGTCGCGTCGATCGTCGGCAACGTGCGGGCGGGCTTCCTCGACATCGCCGGGCAGACCGCCGCAGACGCACCCACCGAGCCGACCGCGACGACGCCCCGGTCCACGCCGACCCCATCGGAGACCACCCCACCGGTGCCACGGCACCGGGTGCGGATCGCCACGCGGCCCCGTGGCGCCGACGTCACGATCACCCCGGCCGGCGGCGGACCGCTTCTCACCGGCACCTCGCCGTTCACGGCCCGCGTGCCGGAGGGCGTCGCGACCCTGTCGATCACCCGCCGCGGACGCCAGCCGCTGGAGCGGCGCCTGGCCGTCGAGCGTGACCGGAAGGTCCGCTGGTGGCTGGACCCACGCGGTCAGCTGCACCACAAGGTTGCGCAGTTCGAGACCGGGTCGGCCCCGAAGCAGGTCGCCTTCACACCCGACCGCCGCGAGCTGTGGGTCACGCTGCTCGGTGGCCCCGGCGTGGAGGTCTTCCAGCCACGGACCGGTAGGCGCCTGGCGACGATCGACCTCGGCGACCACGGCGCGGTCGAGGTGATCTTCACCGCCGACGGGTCGACCGCGTACGTCAGCCAGATGGAGAGCGCGTCGGTCTACGAGATCGACACGGCCAGTCACGAGGTGACCCGTCAGCTGTCAACAGAGGCGTCCTGGACCAAGGTCTTGGCGCTCAGCCCCGACGAGTCGACGCTGTACGCGTCGAACTGGTCGAGCAATGACGTGTCCGAGATCGACCTCGGCTCCGGCGACGTGGTTCGGCGCCTGCCGACGGTGGCGACGCCGCGCGGCCTGTTCGTCACGCCGGACGGCGACACGCTGTACGTCGCCGGCTTCGACGGGGGCCAACTGCAGCGGATCGAACTACGCGACGGCTCCTCGGAGATCCTCGAGACCACCGGCGGCGCCATGCGCCACCTGGTCGGCGATCCGGACCGCGGACGGCTGTACGCTGACGACATGGGCGCCGACACCGTGTTCGTCCACGACCTGGACCGCCGACGCGTGCGCCGGCTCACAGCGACCGACGAGAAGCCCAACACCATCGACCTCGGCGCCGACGGGCGCGTGCTGTACGTGTCGAACCGCGGTGAGAACAACGCCGCGTCCTACTACCTGCCGGGTCCCGAGTGGGGGTCGGTGCTGATCTTCGACGCCGCGACCGGCGAACCGCTCGATGCCATCGTCGGCGGCAACCAGACCACGGGCCTGGACGTGTCGGAGGACGGCAGGCTGCTGGCGTTCTCGGACTTCCTCGACAACCGGGTGCAGGTGTACGAGGTGCCACCTCACGACGTGCTCGCGGCCGGCGACGGCGGGCGGTTCGGCCGCCACCGCCGTGACCTCGCGAAGGGCTCGAGCCCGTAGGCAGCTCCCGCCACTCGCGACGATCGGGCTCCTGCCCGGCGCAGCGATCCGCCACCCGTGTGCGGACAGGATCCGCAAGACTCGTGCAAAAGGTCAGTGACATCGCACGGCATTGGTGGTTATGCTCCCCGGCACCAATCGACGTCGGGGGCTGACGCGCATGGTCCGTCGTGTTATTGTGCTGTCCGTTGTTGCACTCCTCGCCGGGCTGCTGCCCGCGGCCGCCGGCGCGCAAGCGGGACCTGCACCACTGCCGATCCCGGAGCCCGAGGTCAACGAGGGCCTGCCACCGGGGCTCATCCAGTACTCCGACATCGCGGCGCGGCTCAACGAGATCGCCGCCGCCAGCGACCGGGTGTCGGTCGAGGTGCTCGGACAGTCGGCCGGAGGGCGGGACCTGTACCTGGCCACCGTCGCCGACCCGACGACCGACATTGGCCGCACCAAGGCGCTGCGGCGCATGATGCTCAAGGATCCGGCGCAGGCGCAGAAGCTCGCGTCGCGCTTCCGCGAGTTCCGCGTGCCGGTGTTCCTGAACTGCTCCATCCACGGCAACGAGTACGAGGGCGTCGACGCCTGCATCGCCACGATCGAGCGGCTCGCGTTCGGCGACGACGCGCAGACCCGGGCCGTGCTCGACAACGTGATCCTACTGCTCAACGTCGTGCAGAACCCCGACGGGCGCGTGCTGAACACCCGCCAGAACGCCAACGGCTTCGACCTCAACCGCGACTTCATCACCAACTCCCAGCCGGAGACCGCCCTGGTGCGCGACCTGATGGTCGAGTGGAACCCCATGGTCACCCTCGACCTGCACGGCTACGTCAACCCGATGCTGATCGAGCCGACGACCCCGCCCCACAACCCGAACTACGAGTACGACCTGTACATCGAGAGCGCTCTCGGGCAGGCGCTGGCGATGGAGGACGGTGTCCTCGGCTCCTACGCGCAGTTGCGCGACGATCCTGAGTTCGCCGATGACTACCAGCAGTTCATCGCGCCGTTCCTGGCCAGCGAGGAGAGCGTCATCATCCCGTTCCGCGACTGGGAGGTCGGCGACTGGGACGACTGGCCGCCGATCTTCGCGCCGATGTACGCGATGTACCACGGGTCGTACGGCCACACACTCGAGGCGCCGCTGACCCCACGGCCGGAGTCACTGTCGCCGGAGGCGAAGGCCGCACGCGCGCGGGTCAACACGGAGGCACACATCGCCGCGACGAGCTCGATGCTCGACTACGTGGTCGACAACAAGCTCAAGATGGTGACCGACCAACTCGAGGTGTTCCGGCGTGGTGTCGACGGCATCGACCCGGTGCCGGTCGAGCCCGGGTTCGTCCCCGGGTACGGCCCCGAGGACAACAGGCCCGAGCACGCCGGCTACCCCGAGGCGTACGTCATCCCCGTCGGCGACGATCAGGCCAGTGCCCTGGCGGCCGAACGGCTGGTCGACTTCCTGATTGCCCACGGTGTCGAGGTCGAGTCGGCGAAGAAGGCGTTCGACGCTGGAGGCAGGCGCTGGCCGGCCGGTTCCTACATCGTGTCGATGCGCCAGCCGCGACGCGGGTTGGCCAACACGATGCTCGAGCTGGGCTATGACATCAGCGAGCTGACTCCACAGATGTACGACATCTCCGGGTGGAGCCACGCTGAGCTGTGGGGTGCGACGGTCATCACGGTGCCGAAGGGCACGGATCTCTCAGTGCGGACCGGGACGGTGGATGACGCGACGGTGACCGGCGGCGTGGCCGCCGGCCATGCGGCGGCGTACACGTTCGAGCTCGACTCCGAGACCGCGATCGCCGCAGCCAACGAGATGCTGGCGGCAGGCGTGGCCCTTCGGCTCGGCGATGACGGGACCGTCGTCGTGCCGGCCGACGCCCGCACGCTGCTCGGCGACTTCGCGGCGCGGGGCATCACCTTCACCGCATTGGCGTCGGCCCCGGAGGATGCCGAGCTGCTGGAGACGGTTCAGGTGGCTGCCGCCGTCAACAGCGACGAGGCGCATGTGCTCGGTCTGCTCGGCTTCGAGGCCGATGCAGTCAACGCCGACAGCCTCAACGACGGCTCAGTCAAGCTGGCGGACTACGACGTGCTGATGGTGTCGTCTGACTTCAGGTACCGCGACCTGAGCGCGGACGCGGCGGCGGCGTTCCAGGACTGGCTCGCCGGGGGCGGTGGCGTCATCGGCATCTCGTCCACCGGCGCGGCCCTGAACGCCGGCGCAGGCCTGCTCGACGCCGGCTTCCAGCCGGGCCCGGCGTGTGCGGTGGCGAACGGCGTTGTCGCCGTCGACAACGGCGCGGATTCGCCGATCGTCGCGGGCTTCTCCGCCGAGGACACGTCGTTCGTCTACGATCCTCTGTGGTTCACCGACCTCGGCGACGGCGTCCGTGTGGACCAGCGGTTCGACACCGAAGACGTGTTGCTGGCCGGCCACTGGCTCGGTGACTTCGAGCAGTGGATCGATGACAACACGCCGGGAGGCAACTGTGGCCCGAGCTCGCGTGAGAACAGCAGCCAGACGGACGCGGCCGGCCAGCCAGCGGTCATCAGCGGGACCGACGAGACTGGCGCACGCGTCGTGCTGTTCGGTACCCAGCCGATGTTCCGCGACCACCCCAAGAAGCTGTACCAGCAGGTAGCGCAGGCCCTGTACTGGATCTCCGCCGACCAGCCGTGAGCCGGGCGCGCACTGACCGGCGCTCCGGTCAGTTGCGCAGGCTCTGGACGGGCGCCGGGATGCGGCCGCCGAAGCGCACGAACTGATCGGACCCGGCGACACCCCGGACGGGCAGCACGACGCTCTCGCCGAACAACCCACCGAAGCTGACGTGCTGGCCCGCGGCCTTGCCGGGCACCGGGATCAGGCGTGTAGCCGTCGTCTTGTTGTTGCTCACGCCGATGGCCATCTCGTCGGCGATGATCCCGGCGATCGCCTCACCGGGAGTGTCCCCGGGGATCGCGATCATGTCCAGTCCGACGCTGCAGACGCTGGTCATCGCCTCGAGCTTGTCCAGCGTCAGGCTGCCGTCGGCTGCCGCCTTGGCCAGCGTCGCGTCCTCCATGACCGGAATGAACGCGCCGGACAGGCCGCCGATGCTGCTGCTCGCGAAGGCGCCGCCCTTCTTCACCGCGTCGTTGAGCAGGGCGATCGCCGCGGTCGACCCCGGCGCGCCGATCTCGACGACACCCATGGTCTGGAGGATCTCGCCGATCGAGTCCCCGACCTTGGGGGTCGGTGCCAGCGACAGGTCGACGATGCCGAAGGCCACACCGAGCCGGTCGGCGAGCTCGCGACCGATCAGCTCGCCGACCCGCGTGACCCGGAACGCCGTGATCCTGATCTCCTCGGCGACGTCCGCCAGTGTCAGCGCCTCCGGCCCGACCTCGTCGATCAGCCGCTGCAGCGCTCGCGTGACGACACCGGGGCCGGAGACGCCGATGTTGATGACCGCGTCCGCCTCCCCCTGACCGTGGACCGCACCGGCCATGAACGGGTTGTCGTCGGGCATGTTGGCGAACACCACGAGCTTGGCGCACGCGAAGCCATGGGCGGCGGCGGCGGCCTCGGCGATGTTGCGGATCGTCCGCCCGACCTGCAGCACGGCGTCCATGTTGATGCCGGCCTTCGTGCTCGCCACGTTCAGGCTCGCGCAGACCCGCCGGGTCGACGACAGCGCCTCGGGCAGGCTGTCGACCAGCGCCCGGGCTGTGGGCGTCGAGTGCTTGTGAACCAGCGCGCTGTAGCCACCGATCAGGTCGACGCCCACCTCGCCCGCCGCCCGGTCGAGCGTCGCGGCGACGCGCACGAGATCGTCGGGGCCATGGCCAGCAGCGACGGATGCGATCGGCGACACGGCGATGCGCCGGTTCACGACAGGGATGCCGAAGGTGCGCTCGATCTCCGCGGTCGCGCGGACCAGCCCACCAGCGTGCCGGACGATCTTGGCGTGAACCTTCTCCTGCAGGTGCCGGGCCACCGGGCTGGAGCAGTCCTGCAGGTCGAGGCCGAGCGTGACCGTTCGCACGTCCAGGTGCTCCTCCTGGAACATCCGGACCGTGTCGAAGATCGGGTCGGTTCGGATCATCAGCTGGACCTGTCGTTCGGCGTCACGTCCGGACCCGCGTCTGCACGCGGCGGAACGCGATTCGTTGGTCGCCACGAACAAGCGGTGGTGCTGCACCCGCACGGCAGGTCCGCGTGGGCGGTCGCGTGCCGCAGGTCGATCTGCAGCTGATCGAGCGCGACGTCGGCCGGCAGGTCGACCTCGGCCACCATCGTCACCTGATCGCCGAGCAGCTGGCTGTTGAAGTCGGTGAAGTTCCCGCCGCGCGCGGCGACGATGGCGGTGACGGTGTGCACCAGCCCAGGGGCCGCTCCCCCGGTCGCCGTCAGCACGTAGCGGTCGCCCACCACGTCGGTGGCCGCGCCCGCGTGGTGCGCCACGATCGTCACCGACGCCTCCAGGCCGATCTGGGCCTGCACCTCGTCGCGGAGCACGTCGGCCTCGACGATCGCCGGCACATCGACGCTGATCAGCACGGTGAACCAGTCGTGCACGACGGTCTGGCTCAGAGCGAGCAGGCCGACGTCGAGCTCGTCGAGCAGGGCGGTGATGCCGGCGATGATCCCGGTCTGGTCCGGGGTCAGAGCCGTCAACAAGTGGGAAGGGCGGGGAGTCGTCATCGAGACCTCGGACGAAGGGGTCCGGCGTCGGCGCCCTGCGATGCTAGCGGCGCTCCCCCGCGCAGGGCGGCGGGAGTAGCGTACGGCCGTGGCCATCGACGTCGCCGCGGCGGCGCCCCTGCGTGCCGACACCACCTCGGTGTCTCGTACAGCCGGCGATCTAGGGGTTGTGGCCGTCGACGCGCACCGCGCGGACGTGCTGGCGATCGACGCCGCGCTCGCGGCGGAGGTGGCCGCGCTCGCTGCCGACCGCCCCGCGTTGTCAGCCGTCGACATGGACGATCGCCAGGTCCTGACGCTGACGGCCACGATCCGTGGCCGCAGCGCTCCGCGACGGGACGCGGAGCCCGAACTGGTCGTGCTCGTACGCGACGGCCACGGACTCGTCCACCCGCTCGACGGCGGCGTCGTCCCCATCGACGGCCGTCCGCACGACATGTCGGTCGGCCTGGGTGGCATCGCGCGACCGGTCGCCCTTGCCGGCATCGACCTCGTCGTGCCGCCTGACCTCACCGCCGCAGCGCGCACCTACGACATCGACCTCGCCTACGCGGCGGCGGGTCGGTCACCGGAGGTCGCCTGGCGTGCCGTACCCGACGCCATCCGCGGCGGTGGGACCGCGGCGACGACCGACGTGTCCACCGACGGCTCGCGGCTGACGTTCCGCGCCGAGCTGCCGCCGGGTGTGGTCTTCGACGACGTCGTGCTGCACCTGCGGCCGGGTGCGCCGACTGATCCCGGGCCCGTCCCGGTGCTCGTCGACGCGTCTCGCCTCAACGCTCGCGGTCGCCGACGGAGATCGCTTCGCCCTGCGCGTCGCCAACGTCGCGGTCGACGCCAGAGTCGCCGGGGTCGCGCCCGCGCTGCCCGGCCTGCCCGAGGGATCCGACGCCGGCGGGGCGCTGATCGACCTGGGCACGCTTGCGGCGCTGTCATTCGACCAGGTGCAGCGCGCGGTGGTGCCCACAGCGTGGCTGCTCGATGTGGACGGCGACACGGCCGGCGTGGCGCGACGACTGCGTGCGCCACCGCTGACCAGCGCACGCGTGCTCGAGCGGACCGAGGTCGCCGCCCGTCAGCGCACCGACCCCGTCGCAACTGGGGGTCACGGGGTCGCTGCTGCTCGGGTTCGGCGCGGCCACGCTGCTCGCTGCCGTGGGCTTCCGTGGCTGCGGCGATCGCCTCGATCCGTGAGCGCGCCTCGATCCGTGAGCGCGTGACCGAGTTCTCGCTGCTGCGTGCGATCGGCCTGTCGGGTCGTCAGCTGGCGTCGTGGCTGACGGTCGAGCAGGGTGTCGTGCTCATGGGAGCGTTGGTCGGGGGCGTGCTGCTCGGTGGTGCGATGGCCTGGCTGATCCTGCCGTACACCGCGCTCGACGCGGACGGCACGCGTGCGCCTCCAGGCGTCGGCATCCAACTGGATCCGCTGGGTCGCCGGTCTGGTGGCGGTCGTCGTCGTGACCATCGCCGTGGTCGTGCTCGTGCTCGTGCGACCGCTGCGGCGGCTGCGGCTGGGTGAGGTCCTGCGGACAGGGGACGGCCGGTGATCGCGGTGGTGGCGCGCCGCGCCCGTGCGGACGCTCCCCTGGTACTCGTCACCGCGGCCGTGCTGATCGTCACGTCGGTCGTGGTCGCCGAGACGCGCAACTGGTGGCCGCCGACGGCACCCTCCTGCTCGTCGCTGTGCCGACCCTCCTCGCCGGCGCGGCCGGCATCCTGCTCATGCGACTGCTGCCGGTCACCGCGCGTGGGCTGCTGGCGATCGGCGGTACCGAGTGGTCGACGCCCGTGGTCACGGGGCTGCGGCGGATCGTGCGCCGTCCGACACCGGCGACCCTGCCCGTGCTTGCGGTCACGGTGGCTGCCGCGACTGTCGTGCTGACGACGGCCACGGTGCAGACGGTGCAGCGCACGCTCGACACCGCGGCGTGGTTCGAGATCGTGCGCCGGCCGTGGTCGACGCCGTCGAGCGGTGCGCGGTGCGTCGCCGGCGCTCGTCCGCCGGCGCGTGTCGGTTGCGGTTGAGGACCGGACCACGGTGCTGGCCGTCGATCCGGCCACCTACGCCGACCTGCTGGCCGGTACGCCGATCGCGAGCGACCTCGGGCCGTTGGGGGCAGGCGGGCCACAGCTGCCGGCGATCACCTCGCCGACGTTCGGCGCGGTCGGCACCGTGCTGGATGTCAACCTGCCCGGCGTCGCCGTCGTGCCCGTCGAGGTGCGGGCGATCCGCGACCGGTTCCCCGGAATGTCGCAGGAGACACCGTTCATCGTGGTGCCTGCGTGCCCTGGCGGACGTCGTGCCGCGCGACCCCGTCGCGAACCGCTGGTACGCCGCCGACCGACCGCTCCCCGCAGGGGCGCGGACGCAGGCCGCGACGGCAGCCGCGCTGGGAGCTGCACCCCTGCCGGCGACCGGGCTCGCGGTCCTGCGCACCGGCGTCGCGCTGGCCGCGGGACTGGGACTCGCCGCCGCCGCGATCGGGCTGGTGCTGGCGGCCCGGGAGCGGCGGCGTGACCTCACGTTCCTGCGTGCGCTGGGCCTCGACCGCCGGCAGGCGGTCGGGCTGACACTCGTCGAGGCGCCGCCACGCTGGTGGCCGCCGTCCTGACCGGTGTCGTGGTCGGCGTGGGCCTCGTCGTGACGTTCGCCCGCAGCCTCCACCTCGACGCGCTGACTGGTGGCGTGCCCGCAACGGTGCGAGCCGACGGCACCCTCGCCGGCACCGCTGCGCTCGTCCTCCTGGTACCGATTGCCGGCCACGATGATCGCGGGCTGGCGCAGCCTCGACCACGACGTGGCGTCCGCCCTGAGGACGGAGCAACCATGTGACGGTGCAGACCGCTGGCGCGG
>DATHVN010000011.1 GCA_035461305.1 Euzebyales bacterium
GCGCGTCCTCCCACCACGCCTCGGGCAGCCGAGTTCTTCGGAAGTGCGTGGACTGCATGCTCGGTCCACGTTCTTGTTGAGTCCCGCTGCGACGGTGAGCCACGACGCAACAGGCGACAACGTCGCTCAAGTCTGGGGGGAGTCGATACCGTCGCGACCAGTGGCTCGGCATCGGTGCCTGCGCGATGGTCTGTGGCGTCGCGCGTGCGGTGAGGATCGTTGCTAGTGTGCTGAGTACTAAGTTTGCTGTGGGTAGGGTGCTAGGTTTTGGTGGGGTGGTGTGGCAGTCTGCCGAGATGAGCGTGCATGCTTGCCTGATGGGACGTCCGGGCCGCAAGGCCGTGCCGGTGGTGTTGACCGGCCGTGCGCGTGAGCTGCTGGGGCGGCTGGCCGAGGACGGCGGGCAGCGCGAGCGGGTGCGTGCCGGGATCGTGCTGGGCGCTGGGGAGGGCCGCTCCAACCGGGAGTTGGCCGAGGAGCTGGGCTGCAGCGAGCCGACCGTGTCGGTGTGGCGGCGCCGCTTCGCCGAGCAGGGGATGGCGGGCCTGACCGACGGGCGAGGCACGTCGACGAGCGCGGCGCGGCGGGGTCGTCGGCTGGCGCCGTTGGCGTTGACCGCCGCGGATCGGGCGGTGCTGGAACGCTGGACGCGCCGGTCCACGGTGTCCCAGGCGTTGGCGCTGCGCGCGCGGATCGTGCTGGCCGCCGCCGACGGCGCGTCCAACGCCGCGATCGCCGCGCGGCAGGGCTGCCATGCCGCGACCGTGGGCAAGTGGCGGGGCCGCTACCTGGACGGCGGCGTGGCTGCGCTGCTCGACGAGCCGCGGGTGGGCCGGCCCCGCGAGGTCGGCGACGACAAGATCGAGCAGATCATCGTCGACACCTTGCAGGCCGAGCCCCCGGACGAGGCGACGCACTGGTCGACGCGGTCGATGGCCCGCCACGCCAAGGTCTCCCAGACGTTGGTGTCGCGGGTGTGGCGCGCGTTCGGGCTCAAGCCGCACCTGGTCGACACGTGGAAGCTGTCGACCGACCCCCAGTTCGTCGAGAAGGTCCGCGACGTCGTCGGGCTCTACCTCGACCCGCCCGAGCGGGCGGTGGTGCTCTGCGTCGACGAGAAATCACAGACGCAGGCGTTGGCGCGGACCCGCCCGATCCTGCCGCTGCTGCCGACCAGCCCCGCGCGCGCCAGCCACGACTACGTCCGCAACGGCACCACCGACCTGTTCGCCGCGCTCGACGTCGCCACCGGTCGGGTGCACACCCAGCTGCACTCGCGTCACCGCACGATCGAGTTCCGCAAGTTCCTCAACCACCTCGACACGCAGGTCCCCGACGAGCTCGACGTCCACCTCATCCTCGACAACTACTCGACCCACAAGACGCCGGCGATCCACCGCTGGCTGCTGCGCCACCCCCGCTTCCACCTGCACTTCACCCCGACCAGCGCCTCATGGCTGAACCTTGTGGAACGCTGGTTCGCCGAGCTGACCGACAAGAAGCTGCGCCGCTCCAGCCACGACTCCGTCAAACAGCTCGTCGACGACATCACCGCCTGGACCGACGCGTGGAACACCGACCCCAAGCCCTACAAGTGGGTCAAGACCGCCGACGCCATCTTCGAATCCATAGGAAACTACTGCCAGCGAATCTCGAACTCAGAACACTAGGTCGTCGGTGTGCTGAAGCTCAGGCTCGACCTGGCGCTCGAGTACGGGATGATCCGCAAGAACCCCTGTGTCGGCGTCAAGCTGCCGCAGATGTCCAACAGGAGATGCACTACCTGACCGCCGACCAGGTCGAGGTGCTTGGTGACGCGATGCCCGAGCCCTACGACCTGATGGTCCGCTTCGCGGCGTACACCGGCCTGTGGTCGGTTGAGATCGCCGCGCTGCGCGCCCGCCACATCCGCCTCGACGCCGGGAAGGTGGACGTGGTGACGGCCGTGTCGGAGATCCACGGCGCGCTGCTCGAGCACGACCCGAAGTCCTACAGCTCGCGCCGGGCGGTCACGCTGCCGGCGTTACTGGTCGACCTGCTCCGCGAGCACCTGAAGGACGCCACGCTCGACACGCCGGTGTTCACGGCCATCGGAGGCGGGCCGCTCCGCCACGTCAACTGGAACGCGCGGGGTC
>DATHVN010000012.1 GCA_035461305.1 Euzebyales bacterium
CGGCGCTCGTCGCATCCCGGCGTCTCGAGCACGGCGGCGGGCGCACCCGACGCCGCCAGCATCGCGGCGATCGCCCGGAGCCCCATGAGGCCGGCACCGAGGTTGGCATGGCGGTCACGCCCTGAGCCGGCCGGCGCCGCCGAGTCGTTCACGTGGACGAGATCGACCCCACCGGTCGCCTCCGCGAACCGCTCGACCCAGCCACCGGGGTCCTTCTCGGCAGCCGGGCCGGCCGCGAACGCGTGCGCCGTGTCGAGGCACGCACCGACGCGCACATCCGCCTCGCAGGCACGCAGCGCCTCGAAGAGTGCGGCGATGCTGTCGACGTGGCGCCCGACCGACGCCATGCCCGAGGCCGTGTTCTCGATCAGCAACGGCACGGTGCCATGCAGCCGAGGCAGCAGACGCTCCCAGCGCACGATCGCATCCTCGACGCGCCCGCCGGCGCCCGCCTGCCCGGCGTGGACGACCACGCAACCGGCCTCGAGGTCGGCCGCGGCGTCCAGCGTCTGCTGCAGCATCACCTCGGTGCGTTCCCGGACCAGCGGATCACTGCTCGCCGGGTTGCACAGGTAGGGAGCATGCACGGCCACGAGGCGCCCGGACGCGGCGAGCTCGTCCGCATCCGGCCGGGGCCGCGGCGCCTTCCATGTCCGCGGAGACGACACGTGGATCTGGATGACGTCGATCCCGAGCCGGTCGGCGGTGCCGAGCGGATCCCGTGTCGGAAGGTGCCCACCGATGCGCATGACGCCCCAACCTGGCACGTGTCGGACGCACCCGCACAGGTCGACGTGGTGGAGTACGGTCCATGGACAACCGATCCCACGACGGGAACCGACACGCGACCGCACCTGGATCCGTCGACCCATGCCGGCCGCTGTCGGGGCCGCGCTTGCGCAGCCGCGGCGCGGCGCGGGACCGTCGATCCTGGGCGGTGCACATGGTTGTCGGGTATCTGGCGGAACGTCACGTGCGTGAGTCGGCGCACCCTGGCCACCCCGCTCCCCGCACCACTCCCCGCCCGCCCACGCCGGCCGGCCGCGGTGGCCGACCACCTACACAGGAAACGGGGGGCGTCACGCCACCGGCCGGTTGCGTCACGCTACAGGTCGTTGAGGATCTCCGCGCGCTTCCGGGCGAACTCCTCCTCGGAGACGAGCCCCGCGTTCCGCAGCTCGTTGAGCTGGTTGAGTCGCTCCTCGGCCGACAAGGTCGACGATGCGGGGGACGGGGCCTCCTGCTGCATGACCTGTGCGAAGGCTGCCGCATCGCGCTCCGAATCGGCCTGCTCGTCAGCCTCGATCTGCTGGAAGATGACGCCCCGGACGTGCTCTGGGTCACGGATGTTCTCGAAGACGGAGTCACCGGTCTCGCCGGCCGATTCGATGGTCACGATGCCGTTGTTGAGCAGCCGGGCGATCAGTGACTGGTCGAAGTTGACGTTGTTGATCCGGTTGAGCGGGATCGAGACGCCCCGGCGGCGGATGATCCCGTTCTGGTAGGCGACCCGCTCGGTGGTGACGGCGAACCTCGTGGTCTGCCACTGGACGAACTCGTAGATGGTGTCGGCCAGCCAGATCACTGCGGCGACGGCCACCACCCAGCCGAGCACGGTCGCCAGCGTGTCGTCGACCAGATACCGCAGCATGAAGACCGCAAGGAGGACGACACCACCGGCCACCTGCTTCCAGAAGTACCACCAGTGCGGATGGGCGTGGAGCACCATCCGCTCATGGGGCATCAACTCGATCTGCGTTCCCACCATCGCCAGCATCGTATCCCGGACGACCTGGTGTGGACAGGGACTGAGACCGCCTCCGCGCGACCGACGCCCTCGCTCCGGGGAGCCAACCCATACACCGCTCGACAGACTCCACAGCCTCCCCCCGCACGCATTTCAGGAGGCAACACCCACCACACCGGTCAGCAGACTCCTCGACCGCGCCACCCGCTCACGCCTACTGGCCGCCGACACGACGAAGCTGCGCGACCCGCTCGTCGGAGAGTGACTCGGGGTGCCGGAGCCCCCGCTCACGCCTACTGGCCACCGACACGGCGAAGCTGCGCGTGTCACGCCTGGGCAGATGACTCAGGGTGGCCGAGCCCCCACCCGCTCGCGCCCGCTGGCCGGCAGCACAAAGCGGCGGGCGCAGCAGCGGCGCCCGCCGCGACGGTATGAGGGCTAGTAGCCGCCCTCTCCCATCGTCCAGCCGTCGTCGGCCTCGTAGTACTCGGTGTCGCCGAACTGGTCCAGCAGCTCGGTCGTCATGACCTGCTCCGGGACCTCGGTCGGCAGCGGGCGCACCGAGCGGTATCGCTTCAACCCCGTACCGGCCGGGATCAGCTTGCCGATGATCACGTTCTCCTTGAGCCCCACCAGCGAGTCGCTCTTGCCCTCGATGGCGGCCTCGGTCAGCACGCGGGTCGTCTCCTGGAACGACGCGGCCGACAGCCACGAGTCGGTGGCCAGTGACGCCTTCGTGATGCCCATGAGGATCTGGCGGCCGTTGGCAGGCTGCTTGCCCTCGTCGAGCATCGCGCGGTTGGCCTCGGCGAACCGCTGCCGATCGACCAGCTCACCGGGCAGGAACTCGGTGTCACCAGGCTCCACCACACTCACGCGCCGCAGCATCTGCCGGACGATCAGCTCGATGTGCTTGTCGTGGATCGACACGCCCTGCGAGCGATACACAGCCTGCACCTCGCGGACCAGCAGCTGCTGGACCTCACGGGCACCGCGCACCTCGAGCATCTCGTGCGGGTCGATCGACCCCTCGGTCAGCATCTCGCCAGCGCTGATGTGGTCGCCGTCGGCAACGCGCAGGCGCGCGCGCCGCGACACCGTGACCGACGACGTCTCGTCGCCGTCGTCGATGGTGATCTTGATGCCCTTGTCGGTCTCCTCGACCGATACGTCACCGGTCAGCGTCGCGATCTCGGCCTTGCCCTTCGGGCTGCGTGCCTCGAACAGCTCAACGACGCGCGGAAGACCGTGGGTGATGTCCTCACCCGCGACCCCACCGGTGTGGAACGTCCGCATCGTCAGCTGCGTGCCGGGCTCACCGATCGACTGGGCGGCGATGATGCCGACCGCCTCGCCGATCTGGACCTTGTGGCCCTCGGCCAGCGCACGTCCGTAGCACTCGACGCAGATGCCCAGCTGGGCCTCGCAGTTGAGGACCGTGCGCACCCGGACCGTCTTCTCGGCCAGCGTCGGCTCGTGGTCGAGCGGCTCGCCGGTCTCGGGGTCCAAGCCGTCGCGCAGGACGCGGCGCAGCAGCCTGACCTCCTCGTCGGTGACTTCCGTGCCGCGCTCGAGCAGCAGCGTCTCGGTTCCGGGCACGTACACGTCGGTCGCGAGGATCCGGCCGAACAGCGACTGGGAGTCGCGTTCGCCGACGACGACCGGAATGCCGCGCTCGGTGCCGCAGTCGTCCTCGCGCACGATCAGGTCCTGCGCGATGTCGACCAGACGGCGCGTCAGGTACCCCGAGTCGGCCGTCCGCAACGCGGTGTCGGCCAGACCCTTCCGGGCACCGTGCGTCGCGATGAAGTACTCGAGCACCGACAGGCCCTCGCGGAAGTTCGACTTGATCGGCCGCTCGATCACCTCACCACGCGGGTTGGCCACCTGCCCACGCATGCCGGCGATCTGGCGCAGCTGGGTCATGTTCCCCCGCGCGCCCGAGTTCGCCATCATGTAGAAGGGGTTCAGCCGGTCGAAGTTGGCCTCCATGGCCCTGGCGACCTTGTTGGTCGCCTCGGTCCAGATGTCGACCATCTCCTGCTTGCGCTCGTCCGCGGTGATGATGCCCTTGGCGAACTGCTTCTCGACCTTCGCCGCCAACTCGTCGTGCTCGGCGATGATCTCGGCCTTCTGCGGCGGCGTGTCGATGTCGGAGATCGACACGGTCACGCCGGCGCGGGTCGCGTAGCGAAACCCGATCTCCTTGAGCTTGTCGAGGACATCTGCGGTCTCGGCACGGGTCAGGTTGTCGGCGCAGCGGTTGATCAGGTCGGCCAGCTGCCTGGAGCCGACCAGCCCGTTGACGTACGGCACGTCCGCCGGCAGGACCTCGTTGAACAGCACCCGACCAGGCGTCGTGATGACGCGCACGCCCGACGCCGACCGCACCAGACCGTCGGCGACCGACTCCTCGTCGACGTCGTCGAAGGCGTCACGGACGTCGACCGCCTTGTCGCGCAGCCGGACGACGATCCACTCCTGCAGGCCGACGTTGCCGGCGTCGAGCCCCATGACGATCTCGGCGGCCCCGGCGAACGACTTCACCCGGCGCTCGCCGTCGCGGATCCGGCTGGCCAGGTCGTCACGCGCCTCGTCGCCCTCGTCCGAGTCGTCGGCGTACGTCAGGTAGTAGCAGCCCACCACCATGTCCTGGCTGGCGGTCGCCAGCGGTCGGCCGTCGGCCGGCGACAGGATGTTGTTGCTCGACAGCATGAGGATGCGGGCCTCGGCCTGCGCCTCGGACGACAGCGGCAGGTGGACCGCCATCTGGTCGCCGTCGAAGTCGGCGTTGAACGCCTTGCAGACCAGCGGGTGGATCTGGATCGCCTTGCCCTCGACCAGCTTCGGCACGAAGGCCTGGATGCCGAGGCGGTGCAGCGTCGGCGCGCGGTTGAGCAGCACCGGGTGGTCGTTGATGACCTCCTCGAGCACGTCCCACACCTGCGGGCGCGCACGCTCGACCATCCGCTTCGCGCTCTTGATGTTCTGCGCGTAGTTCAGGTCGACGAGCCGCTTCATCACGAACGGCTTGAACAGCTCGAGTGCCATCTGCTTGGGCAGGCCGCACTCGTGGAGCTTGAGCTCCGGGCCGACCACGATGACCGACCGGCCCGAGTAGTCGACGCGCTTGCCCAGCAGGTTCTGGCGGAACCGCCCCTGCTTGCCCTTCAGCATGTCCGAGATCGACTTGAGCGGGCGGTTGCCGGGACCCGTGACCGGCCGGCCACGGCGGCCGTTGTCGAACAGCGCGTCGACGGCCTCCTGCAGCATCCGCTTCTCGTTGTTGACGATGATCTCGGGCGCGCCGAGGTCCAACAGCCGCTTGAGGCGGTTGTTGCGGTTGATCACGCGCCGGTACAGGTCATTGAGGTCGCTGGTCGCGAACCGGCCACCGTCGAGCTGCACCATCGGACGCAGGTCCGGCGGGATGACCGGGACGGCCTTGAGCACCATCGCGGTCGGGTCGTTCGTGGTCTGGCGGAACGCCTCGATGACCTTGAGGCGCTTGACGGCCCGGGTCGCCTTCTGCGAACGCGACTTGCGCTTGCCGGCGCGCAGCTTCTCTGCCTCCGCCGACAGGATCTCGCGCAGCGTGTCGGCTTCGGCATCGAAGTCCACGGCCGCCAGCAGGTCACGGATGGCCTCGGCCCCCATGCCGCCGGTGAAGTAGTCCTCGAAGCGGTCACGCAGCTCGCGGTACAGCAGCTCATCGGTGATCAGCTGCTTGGTCACCAGCGAGCGGAAGGTGTCGAGCACCTCGTCGAGCCGCTCGACGCGGTTCTCGGCGGCCTCGGTGACCTGCTTGATGCCCTTTTCGAGCTCCTTGCGCTTGCGCCGCACGGCGTCGGCACGCGCGCCGGATTCCTCGAGCTCGGCGAGCTCGTCCTCGAGCTCGCCGAGCATCTGCTCGCGGTCGAAGGCGAGGTCGTGCTCGATCTGCTTCTTCTCGGCTGCGATCTCCTTCTCGAGCGTCGACAGGTCACTGTGACGCTTCTCGTCGTCGACCGAGGTGATGATGTACGCGGCGAAGTAGATGACCTTCTCGAGGTCCTTCGGTGCGAGGTCGAGCAGGTAGCCCAGCCGCGACGGCACGCCCTTGAAGTACCAGATGTGCGTGACGGGGGCGGCCAGCTCGATGTGGCCCATGCGCTCGCGGCGGACCTTCGAGCGCGTGACCTCGACACCACAGCGCTCGCAGATGATGCCCTTGAACCGGACGCGCTTGTACTTGCCGCAGTAGCACTCCCAGTCCCGCTGCGGCCCGAAGATCTTCTCGCAGAACAGGCCGTCCTTCTCGGGCTTGAGCGTGCGGTAGTTGATGGTCTCCGGCTTCTTGACCTCACCGTTGGACCACATGCGCACCTGGTCCTGCGTGGCCAGGCTGATCCGCAACTCATCAAAGTTGTTGACGTCGAGCATTCAGCTTGCTCCTCTAACCCGTGTCGGGAGGTGGGCGTGGACCGGCTCACCCGTACTGCGCGGAGACGTGGGCTGGTCGTGCGAGACGGTCATCGGTCCTCTGTCTGTCGATTCGTGACTTGGTCCAGTGGCGGCGCGTGAACCCTCGCCGTTGGGCGGTGGAGCGGTGCCCGGCGGTCCGGCGGAGGCGACTCGGGGTGCCCGAGCCCCTGGCGAGGGCGGGGTCCCTGCTGGAGCCAGAGCCGGGGTGCCGGCCACCGCGACCACGCACGAGCGGCGCGACCACGCGCTAGCTGCCAAGCGAGAACTCATCTCCGTAGCGCTCGGGACGTGAGAGGTCGATGCCGAGCTCCTCGGCGGCGCGGAAGGCGTCGTCGTCGGAGTCGCGGAACTCGATCTGGCTGCCCTCGGCCGACAGCACCTCGACGTTGAGGCACAACGACTGCATCTCCTTGACGAGCACCTTGAACGACTCCGGGATGCCGGGCTCGGGGATGTTCTCGCCCTTGACGATGGCCTCGTAGACCTTCACGCGCCCCAGCACGTCGTCGGACTTGACGGTCAGCAGCTCCTGCAGCGCGTACGATGCGCCGTACGCCTCGAGCGCCCAGACCTCCATCTCACCGAAGCGCTGGCCGCCGAACTGCGCCTTCCCACCCAGCGGCTGCTGGGTGATCATTGAGTACGGCCCGGTGGAGCGCGCGTGGATCTTGTCGTCGACCAGGTGCAGCAGCTTCAGCACGTACATGTACCCGACGGCGATCCGCGAATCGATGGGCTCACCGGTGCGGCCGTCGAAGACCTGCGCCTTGCCCGACGCGTCGATCAGCTTGTCGCCGTCGGCATTGGGTCGCGCGTTCTTCAGCAGCGTCGTCAGCTCGGCCTCGCGCGCGCCGTCGAACACCGGCGTGGCCAGGCGCCGGTCGCCGGGCGACTCCATCAGGCTCTCGTCCCAGCCGACCTCATCGAACCAGTCCGGTTTCTCCTCGAACTGCCAGCCGCGCGATGCGACCCACCCGAGGTGGGTCTCGAGCACCTGGCCGACGTTCATGCGGCTCGGCACACCCAGCGGGTTGAGCACGATGTCGACCGGCGTGCCGTCCGCGAGGAACGGCATGTCCTCGACGGGCAGGATCTTGGCGATCACACCCTTGTTGCCGTGCCGGCCGGCCAGCTTGTCGCCGTCGGAGATCTTGCGCTTCTGCGCGACGTACACGCGGACCAGCTCGTTGACGCCCGGGGGCATCTCGTCGCCGGCGTCGCGTGAGAAGGTGCGCACGCCGATCACGCGGCCGTTCTCGCCGTGGGGGACCTTCAGCGAAGTGTCACGGACCTCGCGGGCCTTCTCACCGAAGATGGCCCGCAGCAGGCGCTCCTCGGGGGTCAGCTCGGTCTCGCCCTTCGGCGTGACCTTGCCGACAAGCACGTCGCCCGGGTTGACCTCCGCACCGATGCGGATGATCCCATGCTCGTCGAGGTTGGCCAGCACCTCCTCACCCACGTTGGGGATGTCACGGGTGATCTCCTCGGCCCCCAGCTTGGTGTCGCGAGCGTCGACCTCGTGCTCCTCGATGTGGATCGAGGTCAGCACGTCCTCCCTGACCAGGCGCTCCGACAGGATGATCGCGTCCTCGAAGTTGAAGCCCTCCCAGGACATGAACGCCACCAGCAGGTTCGCACCCAGGGCCATCTCGCCCGTGTCGGTGCACGGACCGTCGGCGATGACCTGGCCGGCCACCACCTCGTCGCCCTCCTCCACGATCGGGCGCTGGTTGTAGCAGGTGCCCTGGTTCGTCCGCTCGAACTTGCGCAGGAAGTGCTTCTCGAGACGGTCGTCGTCCAGCGACTTGATGATGATCCGGTCCGCGGCGACCTCCACGACGATGCCGTTGGCCTCCGCGACGACCACGTCGCCGGCGTCGCGGGCGGTCTTGGCCTCCAGCCCGGTGCCGACGTACGGCGACCGGCTGGTCAGCAGCGGCACCGCCTGCGCCTGCATGTTCGTGCCCATCAGCGCACGGTTGGCGTCGTCGTGCTCCAAGAACGGGATCATCGCGGCCGTGACCGACACGATCTGGCGTGGCGAGACGTCCATGTACGTCACGTCGGACGGCGGCACCTCGCGGACGTCGTTGTCCTTGGCACGGCACAGCACCCGCTCACCGGTGAACACACCGTCGTCATCGAGCGGCGCGTTGGCCTGCGCGATGATCTGACGGTCCTCCTCGTCGGCCGTCAGATAGTCGATGCGGTCGGTGACGACCCCGTCGACCACGCGACGGTACGGCGTCTCCACGAAGCCGAACTCGTTGATGCGCGCGTAGGTCGCGAGCGACCCGATCAGGCCGATGTTCGGGCCCTCGGGCGTCTCGATCGGGCACATGCGGCCGTAGTGGGACGTGTGCACGTCGCGGACCTCGAACCCGGCCCGCTCGCGCGACAACCCACCCGGGCCCAGCGCAGACAGCCGGCGCTTGTGCCTCAGCCCGGACAGCGGGTTGGTCTGGTCCATGAACTGCGACAGCTGGCTTGCGCCGAAGAACTCCTTGATCGCCGCCACGACGGGACGGATGTTGATCAGGGTCTGCGGCGTGATCGCCTCCACGTCCTGGGTGGTCATGCGCTCGCGGACGACGCGCTCCATGCGCGACAACCCGATGCGCACCTGGTTCTGGATCAGCTCGCCGACACTGCGCAGGCGCCGGTTGCCGAAGTGGTCGATGTCGTCGGTGTCGTAGCCGTCGCGCCCCTCGGCGAGGTGCACCAGGTAGGACATCGTGCCGAGCACGTCCTCCTTGGTCAGCGTCGTGCCGAACGCGGACGGACGGGACTCGCCCACGACGAACGCCACGGAGCGGTGGTCGCTGGCCTCCTTGGCGGCGGCCTGCAGCTGCGGCGGCGCCTCCATGTGGGCCAGGGGCTTGGCGTCGTCGATCTCGACCAGCCCGAGGCGGATCTGCTCCTCACCGATCTTCTTGTTGACCTTGTAGCGCCCGACCTTGGCCATGTCGTAGCGCTTGGTGTTGAAGAACAGGTTGATCAGCAGCGCCCCCGCGGACTCGGCCGTCGGCGGCTCACCCGGGCGCAGCTTGCGGTAGATGTCCTGTAGCGCCTCGCTGGGCGTCGACACGTTGTCACGCTCCAGCGTGTGCTCGATCAGCTCCGAGCCGCCGAACCACTCCAGGATCTCCTCGTCGGGCACCGGCTCGTCGAGCACCTCGCGCGGCGCCAGCTCGTACTCACCGGTCTCGCCGTTGAAGACGATGCCGCGCAGGGCGCGGAACAGCACCGTGACCTGCTGCTTGCGCTTGCGGTCCACGCGCACGCCCACGTAGCCGCGCTTGTCGACCTCGAACTCCAGCCACGCGCCCCGCGACGGGATCACCTTGCAGCCGAAGACGTCACGGCCGGTGCTCTTGTCGATCGCCGTGTCGAAGTAGACACCCGGCGAGCGCACCAACTGGCTGACGACGACACGCTCGGTGCCGTTGATGATGAAGGTGCCGCCCTCGGTCATCATCGGGAAGTCGCCCATGAAGACCGTCTGCGACTTGATCTCACCGGTGGAGCGGTTGACGAACTCCGCGGTCACGAACAGCGGCGCCGCGTAGGTGAGGTCCTTCTCCTTGCACTCGTCCACCGCGTACTTGGGGGTCTCGAACCGGTGGTCCGAGAAGGACAGCGCCATCTGGCCGGTGAAGTCCTCGATCGGCGAGATCTCGTCGAAGATCTCCTGCAGACCGTGGTCACGCAGCCAGTCGAACGACGAGCTCTGAATCGCCACCAGGTCGAGCTGATCAACCGGCAGTGGCTCCTTGAGTTTGGCGAACGACAGCCGTCCTGTGTCAAAGTGCCCATGGGCGGCGGCAGGGCCTTCGAGCAGATCGGTGGTCGACAAGGCGTGCTCCTTGCAGCGAACGTACGTGGACGCCAGCCGAGGGAATCCCCGCTGGCGCTACCGAATCAGGTGCGTCCCACCGCTCCCCAACGACGGGTCGCTGAAAAAATGCGCGAAGATGCAGTGTAGCGCACGGCTACACTGCTGTCAGGTGCTCGGTGGGATGGGATTGTGACGGCCGACACGCACACTCCGCGCAGTGGGCCCGTTTCGTACCGCTAGCGTGCCATCATCGGACCCATACGTCAACGATGGTAGCACCGATCCGTCTGGCCGGCGCGCTGCAGAGGCGCCGGACAAACGGAACAGGCGGGCGCGCTACTTGATCTCGACCGACGCGCCGACACCCTCGAGTGCCTCCTTGGCGGCGTCGGCCTGCTCGCGCTCGACGCCCTCGAGCACCGGCTTGGGGGCGCTGTCGACCAGGTCCTTGGCCTCACGCAGGCCCAGACTGGTCAGCGTGCGGACCTCCTTGATGACCTGGATCTTCTTGTCGCCGGCGGAGGTGAGGACCACGTCGAAGCTGGTCTGCTCCTCGGCGGCGGCCTCCTCGGGACCACCCGCGGTGGCGCCCGGCGCCGCGACGGCGACCGGAGCGGCCGCCGCAGTGACGTCGAACTCCTCCTCGAACTGCTTCACGAAGTCGGACAGCTCGAGCAGCGTCATCTCCTTGAACGCGTCGAGCAGGTCGGAGGTTGACATCTTTGCCATGGTCGTGCTCCTGGATCGCTGGTGGTTGACCGGAATCTGTGAGGGCTACTCGTCGTCGGACGCGACGGTCTCGTCCGCCGCCTCGTCGGTGCTGTCGTCGGGCGCGTCGGCCTCCTCGGCCGCGTCGGCCTCGACCGCCGCCGCCACGTCCTGCGGCTCCTCGGCCTTCTTGTCCTGCAGCGCGGCGAAGAGGCGGGCGAGCTTGGAGAGGTTGGCCTGCGCCAGCCGAGCGGGCTGCGCGACGACCGCCTGCATCAGGCCGGCGAACCTGGCGAGCAGCTGCTCGCGGGACTCGAGGTCCGCGAGCCGGGTGGTCTCGGCGGCGTCGAGCACGCGTCCGTCGAGCACGCCACCTTTGATGACCAGCTCGGGATGCTCCCTGGAGAACGCGCGCAGCACCTTCGCGGCGGCCACCGGGTCGCCTGCGCAGAAGGTGATCGCGGTGGGGCCGACCAGCAGGTCGTTGGGGATGTCGAACCCGGCATCACGTGCGGCGAGCCGCGTCAGCGTGTTCTTGACCACCCGGTAGCTGGCGTCGCTCTCACGCAGCCTGGCGCGCAGCTCGGCGAGGTCATCGACCGACAGTCCGCGGTACTCGGTCAGCACCGCCGCGGTCGAGTCGGTCAGGCGCCGGCTGACCTCGTCGACGAAGGCGACCTTCTCAGGTCGTGGCATGGACGCGCTCCTCGGCTGTGCGTGCGGATGAAGAAAGCCCCGCGGACCGGAGGCATGCACGTGGCGCGAAGGGGTGCGCTCGTCCTGCCTGCGCTGGCCGGCCTGGGGCCTCTTCGTCGCTGGAAGCGAAACCGAGCGGTCTGCGGCTGACGCAGCAGTGTAGCGGCCAGCCCCCTGACGTGCACAGTCACAGAAGGCAGGTCGGTTCGCTCGTCCCCGCGTGGTGCCACTGCGGTGACGCTGCAACCCGATGGTTCCAATGCGGCGCAGCGGGCATGCAATGGGTGCCGGCCGTCGTGCTGTCTGATCGAAAGGCGTACGTAGATGGCCACCAGCCTGTACCTGGCATCGCTGGAGCCTGACAGCGGCAAGTCGCTGATCACGCTCGGGCTGATGGAGATGCTGTCGACCCGGACCGACGACGTGGGCTACTTCCGGCCCGTGATCGGCGCGGACGCCGCCACCGATCCCCGGATCGCTCTGGTGCACGACCGCTACCGACTCGACCTCGAACCGGAGGAGATGTACGGGTTCACGGCGCCCGAGGTCGAGCGCCTGCTGGCCGACGGCAAGCGCGACGAGGTCTTCACGGGGATCCTGCACGCCTACAAGGCCGTCGAACGGCGATGCGGATTCGTGCTGTGCGATGGGACCGACTTCACCGGCGTGGCGACGGCGTTCGAGTTCGACTTCAACGTGGCCGTGGCCAACCACCTCGGTGCACCCGTCCTCGCGCTGGTCAGCGGGCAGGGCCGCACCGCCGAGGACATCACGGCGGGCGTGCACGTGGCATGGGAGTCGCTGCGCACGGAAGGAGCGGTCGTCGCCGCAACGATCGTCAACCGCGTCCCGGGCGATGTACTCGAGGCCGCCCGTGGGGCGCTCGCCGCAGAGACCGAGAAGGGCGACGCTCCGCTCTGGCTGATCCCCGACGACCCGCGCCTGGGCATGCCGACGATCACCGAGATCGCCGAGGCGCTGGACGCCGAGGAGATCCACGGGCACGCGCTCGAGGACGAGCAGGAGATCTCGTCGGTGAAGGTCGCGGCGATGAGCGTGCCCAACTTCCTGGACCACATGGTCGACGGCGCGCTCATCATCACCTCCGGTGACCGGTCCGACGTGATCCTCGCGTCGCTGGTCAGCCGGCTGAGCCAGGCCGTGCCGACGGTCGCAGGGCTGGTGCTCACCGGTGGGCTGGAGCCGGCGCCCCAGGTCGACCGCCTGCTGGCGGACACTGCGATGCCGGTGCTGCAGGTCGACGACGACACCTACACCACCGCATCGCGGGTCGGCGGGGTGCGCGGTCGGGTCCGCGCGGACAACGAGCGCAAGATCGCCACCGCCCTGGGCCTGTTCCAGAACAACGTCGACGTGGCGGCGCTCGCCGACCGCGTCGCCGTCGCCCGGTCCGACCGCGTCACGCCGCTGATGTTCACCTACGAGCTGATGGAACGCGCACGGGCGCCCCGCCAGCGCATCGTCCTGCCCGAGGGCACCGACGACCGGGTGCTGCACGCCGCGCAGCTGCTGCGCCGACGAGACGTCGCGGACCTGGTGCTGCTCGGCGACCCCGACCAGGTCAGGGCACGGTGTGACACGCTCGGCCTGGACCTGTCGGACACACCGGTCATCGACCCGGTCACCGCGGCCGAGCGCACCGACTACGCCGACCGCTACCACGAACTGCGCCGACACAAGGGCGTCACACGCGAGCAGGCCTACGATCTGATGGCCGACGTCAGCTACTTCGGCACCATGATGGTCGCGGCCGGTGCGGTCGACGGCATGGTGTCGGGGGCGGCGCACACCACCGGCCACACGATCCGGCCCGCCTTCGAGTTCATCAAGACCCGCCCGGACGTCACGGTGGTCTCCAGCGTGTTCTTCATGCTCTTGGAGGACCGGGTGCTGGTGTACGGGGACTGCGCCGTGAACCCGAACCCGACGGCGGAGCAGCTGGCGGACATCGCGATCAGCTCCGCGCAGACGGCCGCCGAGTTCGGGGTGGAGCCCCTCGTCGCGATGCTGTCGTACTCGACCGGGACGTCGGGCACCGGCGAGGACGTCGAACGGGTCCGCGAGGCGACCTCGCTGGCACGCGCACGGCGCCCGGACCTCAAGATCGAGGGCCCCATCCAGTACGACGCATCCGTGGACGCCGCCGTGGCGCACGCCAAGCTGCCTGGCAGCGAGGTGGCCGGCCACGCGACCGTGTTCATCTTTCCGGACCTCAACACGGGCAACAACACCTACAAGGCGGTCCAGCGCTCCGCCAACGCGGTCGCCATCGGGCCGGTCCTGCAGGGCCTGAACAAGCCGGTCAACGACCTGTCCCGCGGCTGCACCGTCACCGACATCGTCAACACCGTCGCGATCACGGCCGTCCAGGCCCAGGAGCGGTGATGAGGGCGGTCCTCGTCCTCAACAGTGGCAGCTCATCGATCAAGTACCAGCTGATCGACGTCGACGCCGGACGGCGGCTGGCCCGCGGTCTGGTCGAACGCATCGGCCACCGCGACGCCCTGCTCACGCACGGCCGTATCGTCGACGGCGACTGGCGAGAGGACAGCACGCAGGACGCGGTCGCCGACCACGGCGAGGGGCTGCGCGCCGTCGTCGACGCGCTGCGCGCCGGCGGCCTGGAGGGCGAAGTGACCGCCATCGGCCACCGGGTCGTCCACGGCGGTGACCGCTTCCGCGAGCCGACGGTCATCGACGACGACGTGGTTGCCGGCATCGACGCGCTCGTCGCGCTCGCCCCGTTGCACAACCCCGCGAACCTGACCGGCATCGAGGTCGCGCGCGAGCTGTGGCCCGACGTCGCGCAGGTCGCCGTGTTCGACACGGCGTTCCACGCGGCGCTACCGGAGATGGCGTACCGCTACGCCGTCCCGGAGTCCTGGTACACCGACCACAGCGTCCGGCGCTACGGGATGCACGGCACCAGCCATGCCCACGTCGCCGGCCGCGCCGCCGAGGTGCTCGGGCGCGAGCTGACCGACCTGCGACTGATCACCGCGCACCTCGGCAACGGCGCGAGCATGGCCGCCGTCGCACTCGGGCGCAGCATCGACACATCGATGGGGCTCAGCCCGCTCGAGGGGTTGGTCATGGGGACCCGCAGCGGGGATCTCGACCCGGCGATCGTGTTCCACGTCGGGCGGTCGACGGGCATGGCGCCGGCCGACATCGAACACGCGCTCAACACCGCCAGCGGGCTGGTCGGGCTGTGTGGCGACAACGACCTGCGGACGATCGAGGCACGGGCCGGGGAGGGCGACGCGCGCGCGCGGCTGGCGCTCGACGTGTTCTGCTACCGCATCCGCAAGTACATCGGCGCCTACACGGCGGCCCTGGGCGCGCTCGACGCGCTGGTCTTCACCGCAGGGATCGGGGAGCACTCCCCCGGCGTCCGCGCACGGGTCTGCGCCGACCTCGGCGTGCTCGGGATCGCCCTGGACGACGACGCCAACGCCGCGTCGGCGAAGGTCATCAGCACCTCTGACAGCGCCGTCGCGGTCCTCGTGGTGCCCACCGACGAGGAGCTCGAGATCGCCACCAGCACCGTCGAGGCGATCAGTGCCGGGTGACCTCCCGTGGCTCAGTCGAGCCCGCTCGGCACCCGGAGGCTGAACAGGGTGCCGTCGCGCCGCGCGGCGTACACGATGTCGCCGTCGACGGCGAGCAACGCGTCGCGTCCGACGGCCGTGTCGACTGGACGGCGGACGGTGCCGGTCACCAGCGAGACCATCGCCAACCCGCCGCCGCCCTCGATCGCGACCAGCCGGTCCGCGTCGCGGACGGTGTGCCGCCACGGTCCCGGCTGCCGCCAGACCCGCTCGCCGGTGCGGGCGTCCAGTGCCGTCACGGCCGCCCTGGTCACGACGACGACACGGTCGCCGGCGTCGTGGATCATGGGCTGCATGTCGGCCACACCGTCGACGGGGACGCACCAGGCGGGAACCCCGTCGACATGATGTCGCAGACAGACCGTGCCGGACCTGCTGGCCACCGTGACTCCGCCGTCGACCACGACCAGGGACCCGGCCCACAGCTGGTCGTCGACCTCGTGACGCCAGAGGCACAGCGGCTCGGGCGCTGGCTCGGTCCCGTCGATCAGGGGCGTGTCGACGCCGGCCGTCGCGCCCGTCGGCAGGATGCCGTAGACCGTGCTGTCGTCGGCGAGGTACACGAAGTCGTCCTCCGCCGCGACCGCGGTGTCCGCCGGGAAGACCGACTCGTCCTGCGGGAAGGCCCACAGCTGCTCGCCCGACCCCGCATCCCTCGCGATCAGCTGCGGCACGTCGGCGTCACTGATCCCGTAGACGGTGTCGTCGAACGCCGTCGGCGTCGACGCGGGCGTGACCGGGGCCTCCCAGGTCACCGAGCCGTCCGCGACGTCCACCGATCGCAGACCGGCGTCGGCCACCGTGACGAACTGCCCCTCCCCCGCCACAACGCCGTCGCCGTCCACGGGCAGGTCACCCCGCACCTCACCGGTCGCCGGATCGACGACCGTTGCGGGCCCACGCGACTCGACGACCAGGCCCGCCGGCGCGACGTTCAGCGCGGTCGGGCGTCCGTCGAGCTGCACCTGCCACCGCACGGCCGGAGCCGCGAACGTCGGGCGCCTCGGCGCGGGCGCGGGGGCCGCCACCTGGTCGGCCGCGCTCGACGCCGGCTCCGCCGCGGGTACCGGGTCGCGTGTGACCGCCGCCGCTGGCTCCGCCGCGGGCACCGGGTCGCGTGTGACCGCCGCCGCCGCGAGACCGAGTGCCAGGACGCCCGCGACGGCGACGGCAGCCGCGGCGGCTCGCACGGGGACACGCCGCCGCCGCGGGTCGAGCACCTGGACCGGCAGCGCCCTCGGATCGGCCGGCCGCGTCCGGTCAGCGGCCCATGAGCCGTCCGACGTCGCGTCGAGCCACCGCTCGAGCGCGGTGACGAAGGCATCGCACCGCTCGAAGCGGTCATCGGGGTCCTTGGCCAGCGCACGCGCAAGGATCGCGTCGAACTCCTCCGCGGCGTCCCGATCCACACCCTGGCAGCCCGGCGGCTGCGCGAACAGGTGCGCGCCGAACAACGCCGCCAGGGTCGGACGCTCGAACGGCGGCCGGCCACTCACCGCGTGGTGGACCGCGGCGGCCAGCGCGTACTGGTCGCTGCGGTTCGTCGGCGACGCCCCCCGCAGCAGCTCCGGCGCGACGTACAGGAAGTCGTCGGGCGGCGGCCGGTGACGGTCCCGGGCCGCGACGGAGGCGAGCAGGTGGTGCAGGCCGAAGGCCGAGACGACGATCCTGCGCGGTCGTCCCACTGCGCGACGGTCCTCGATCCACAGCGAGCGCGGGTGCACGGCGCCATGGGGGATCCCGGCGTCGGCGGCAGCGTCGAGCGCGTCCCCGATGGGCCCCAGCATGCTGATCGCGTCGGCGACCGTCCACCGCTCAGACAACTCGGACGCCAGTGGCGTGATTCGCGCGAAGCGGCACAGCACGAACGGGTCCGCGACGTCACCGACCGTGTGCACGCGCACCACGTTGCCGTGCAGCACGTCCGACGCGGCGCGGGCCTCAGCGAGGCACGCCTCCAGCGACTCGATGGGCGCGACGTCGAGATCGATCAGGCGAACGATGGCCTGCTGGTTCGGACGCTCGGCGTCGCGCGCGTACCACACGTCGCTGACCGCGTCCCGAAGCACACGCGCGTGCAGCACGTGGCGTCCGACCGTACGACCCATCCCGCACCCGCCTCAGTCCGACGGCGCCCCCGCGGATGGCGGCGGACACCAGCCGAGCGCCTCCGCTGGGCAGCCAAGTATGCGGCGCGTGCGCCGGCCGTGCAATTGACGCACCGGGCAGGCGCGCCCGGGTGACGCGATGGCCTCACGGTGCCGGGACACGCACCGCGGAACCGGCGGGCGTCAGCCGTCGTCCTCCTCCCAGAGGTTGCGCGTGCGCTGCGGGTCGACGGGGATCGGCGGCCCCTGGGTGGCCGACACGGTGATCGACCGGAGGTAGCGGCCCTTGGCCGCCGCCGGCCGCTGCCGCACGAGCTCCTCGAGCACAGCCGCGTAGTTGTCGACCAGGGCACGGGGCTCGAACGAGCCCTTGCCGACGACGACGTGGACGTTGCCCTGCCGGTCGTTGCGGTATTCGATCTTGCCCGCCTTGACCTCGCGGACCGCGGTCGCGACGTCGGTGGTCACGGTGCCCGACTTGGGGTTCGGCATCAGGCCACGGGGACCGAGGACCCTGCCGTAGCGACCGATCTTGCCCATCTGGTCGGGCGTGGCGATCACCGCGTCGAAGTCGAGGTCACCGGCTTCGATCATCTCGATGATCGGGTCGCTGCCCACGATGTCGGCACCGGCCTCCTCGGCGGCCGTGGCCTGCGCGCCCTCGGCGAACACCGCGACGCGGACCTCGTTGCCCGTGCCGTGCGGCAGGCTCACCGAGCCGCGGACCATCTGGTCGGCCTTGCGGGGATCGACTCCGAGCCTGACCGCCACGTCGATGGTGGGGTCGAACGAGGTCGTCACCGTCTCCTTGACCAGCCGCATCGCGGCGCTCGGGCTGTACATCCGGTCCGCCTCGACCTTCGCGGCGGCCTCCCGATACTTCCTCCCACGTGCCATTGCTACGTCTCCCCGTGGTGCATGCGGGTCCGGCGGACCCTCCCACCTGGTGTTTCGGTCTTCAGACCCGAGGTTCGGTCATCGGGGCGGACGACCTTGGAGGGTGGGCGGGTGAGGTCCGGAGCCCTGATGACCAACCCGTCACACCCGGTGCGCTCACTCGACGCGCAGCCCCATGGACCGCGCGGTCCCTTCGATGATCCTCATCGCGCCGTCGATGTCGATGGCGTTGAGGTCGGCCATCTTGCGCTCGGCGATGTCCCTGACCGCGTCCCGGGACACCGAGCCCACCTTCGTGCGGTTCGGCTCGCCCGAACCCTTCTCGACCTTGGCCGCCTTGAGCAGCAGGCTCGCGGCCGGCGGGGTCTTTGTGACGAAGGTGAAGGAGCGGTCCTCGAAGACGGTGATCTCGACGGGCACCACGTCGCCGGCCTGCGACTGGGTCCGCTCGTTGAACGCCTTGCAGAACTCCATGATGTTGACGCCGTGCTGGCCGAGGTTGTTCCCGACCGGCGGCGCCGGTGTGGCCTGCCCTGCAGGGATCTGCAACTTGAGCCTGGCCAGCAGCTTCTTTGCCATGAGTGTTCGTTCCTTGGATTGTGCCCCCGCGGCGCGTCGGTCCGTGCGCCGAGGGGCGATCGTGCCGTGGTCCGGTCGCGGAGGTCTCGCGCCTACAGCTTCGCGACCTGGTCGAAGCCAAGCTCGACCGGCGTCTCGCGACCGAAGATCGACACGAGCACCTTCAGCTTGCTGGCGTCGGCGTTGATCTCGCTGATCGTCCCCGTGAAGTCGGCGAACGGTCCCGACGTCACGCGGACGTTCTCGTTGACCTCGTAGTCGACCTTGGTGACGACCGCCGTCTCGCCCTCCTCGGGCTCAGCCAGGATCGCCTCGACCTCGCGGTACGACAACGGCACAGGACGCGCACCGGGTGGACCGACGAACCCGGTGACCGCGGGCGTGTTGCGGACCACGTACCACGAGTCGTCGTCGAGGTCCATCCGCACGAGCACGTAGCCAGGGAAGACCTTGCGCTTGACGTTCTGCTTCTTGCCGCCCTTGATCTCGACGGCGTCCTCGGTCGGGATGATGACCTCGAAGATCTGGTCCTCCATGTTCATGGAGGTGATCCGGTTCTCGAGGTTCGCCTTCACGCGCTGCTCGTAGCCCGAGTAGGTGTGGACGACGTAGTAGTCGCCCGGCAGGCGCCGGAAGTCCGCGCGCGACGGCACGGTGGGGGCGGCGCCGTTGGCCTGCTCGGCCGGTGCACCGTCCTCCTCCGATTCTGTCTCGGTGCCCGCAACGGCGGCATCCGCGACCTCGCCTGTCGCCCGTTCGTCGACGCTCGCGTCGGCCGCCTCGGCGTCTGCCTCGGGACGCGACCCGTCGTCGTCGGCACCTGCGGCCGACAGCAGGTCCTCGAAGTCGTCGGCCTCGGAGACCTCGACCTCCTCGGGTCCGTGGGACAGGTCTGCGACGGCGTCGTCGAACCCCTCGGGGTCGGGTGGCGACGGCACCGTCCCACCGCTCTGCGCGTCATCGACGATGGTGGACGCCTCGGTGTACGGCTCAGCGGTCGGCGCGGTGAACGTGGGATCTGCCGCCGCCTGCGCTTCGGGTGACTCGGTAGCCTCGGCGAGTGCCTCGGCGACCCGCTCGTCCTGGTCCTGCGACGCCTCGCTGTAGTCGACGGGGGCGTCGGCCTCCGCCTCCTGGCGCACGTCGGCGACCGCGTCCTGACTGTCGGCGTCGACGTCGTCCGCGACACCCGGAGCGGGATCGAACACCTCGGTGTCGGCCTGCTCTGCCTCGGTCCGTGGTGTGTCGCTCATCCGAACACCCGCAGGACGAACTGACCGAAGAGCTGATCGATCAGGGCGACGAACAACGTGAGGAGGCTCACGGCCACGAGCACGACGAGGCTGTAGGACACCACCTCGCGTCGCGACGGCCAGTTTACCCTGCGCAGCTCAAGACGAACCTCGCGCAGGAACTGCGCGACGGAGGTGCGGTCGCGACGAGGGCGCGACGACGCGTCCATCCGGCGGTGTTCGCCTTTCGTGTCGGCACTCTTGGCTTGCATGTGTTCTCGTGTCCGTTCCTCGGGCTGGTTGTGGCCCGGCCCGCGCGGGTCGGGACGGTGCGTCTGGCAGGGGCGGAGGGACTCGAACCCCCGACCTTCGGTTTTGGAGACCGACGCTCTGCCAGTTGAGCTACGCCCCTGTGCGACACCGCAGAACCGGTACAGACCGGACCGGGGTGTCGAAGAACGCTCCCGAACCTCAGGGCAGCGCTGTCCGGCAAGTCTAGCCCCCACGTGTTCGCGCTGACAACCGGCGCCCGGGTGGTCGGCAGGCCCGACACCCGGACACCTCACGGGGGGTGCGCCTCGCCGTCGGCGGTCAGCGCGTGACGACCGCGCGCGAGGTGCGCTGGTCGATCACCTTGGACCCGTCCTCCAGACGCACCCAGATCGCGAGCGTCGCGGTGCCCGCGTCGTCGTCGACCGAGGTGACGTCGCCACCGAGCGTGACCGTCGCGCCCACCGGGCACGCGGCGCGGAACTGACACGACATGCTGCGCACCCGGCCCGCGTCACCGAGCCAGTCGGTCAACAACGCCGACAGCAGCCCCATGCTCAGCATCCCGTGCGCGATCACACCGCCGGTGGGGCTGAGCGTCGCCGCGAACGCCGGGTCCCAGTGCAAGGGGTTGAAGTCACCACTGACCCCCGCGTAGCGGATCAGCGTCTCCTGGTCGAGGGTGACGCTGCGCTGCGGCAACTGGTCACCGGGCTGCAGGTCGCTCACGAGCCCGCCTCCGGCATGAAGACCAGCCGTGAGCTGCTCGTCACGACCGGCGTGCCGTCGGTCCTGGTGCACGCGACCCCGACGGTGAGCAGCTCCATCCCACGCAGTGACCGCAGGTCGCCGATGCGCGGCGTGCACACGAGCGTGTCGCCGACGCGTACCGGCGCCGAGAACGCCAGCTCCTGCCCCCCGTGCATGACGCGATCGTGTGCCGCGAGCTCCGGGTCGTCCATGACCCGCATCCATGCCTGGGCACCTGTGATGCAGGCGACGAAGGCGGGTGGCACCGCCAGGCCCTCCGCGTCGGCGTCGGGTGCGTCGTCGTGGTAGCGGCCGTCGACGACACCGGTCACCGCCGCGTACGCACGCACGTGCTCCCGCCCCACCTCGAAGCGGTAAGGGGGGTAGCTGTGGCCGACGCGGTCGGCGTTCAGCGGCATCGGCCGTTGCGTCAGCTGCGGGCGGACCTGGGGCCGAGGACCATCGTGATGAAGCGGCCCTCCATCGGCGAACGTGTCTCGACCTGCCCCACATCGGACAGCTCCTCAGCGAAGCGGTCGAGCAGACGGACGCCCATCTCCGGCCGGCGCAACTCGCGCCGGCGGAACATGATCTGCACGCGGACCGAGTGGCCCTCCTCGAGGAACTTGCGGGCCTGACGCACCTTGGTCTCGAAGTCATGGTCGTCGATCTTGGGGCGCAGGCGGATCGCCTTCTGACCCCCGCCACGCTGCTGCTTGCGGGCCTCGCGTTCCGCGCGCTCCTGCTCGTAGAGGTGCTTGCCGTAGTCCATGACCTTTGCCACAGGTGGGCTGGCATTGGGTGCGACCTCCACGAGGTCGAGGTCGAGTGCCTTGGCCGCGTCGATGGCGATCTTGAGCGGGACGATGCCGACCTGCTTGCCCTCGGGACCGATCAGCCGCACCTCCTTTGCGCGGATCTCCATGTTCGTGGCGAGTCGTTCAGCCAATGATCCTCCTGGTGCCTACGGTTGCGTGTGGTGGTTGCTGCACGTTGTCGACAGTGTGCAGGGCCGACAACACCCCGCCAAGACCCGGAAGGATGACGGGGTGGTGAATGCGGGACCGGTCGGGCGTGTCGTTGTGAGCTACCGCGGTGCGCGGCGACGTCACCGCGTCTCGCGGTGCGGCTGGTGCTGGTTGCAGCGGGGGCAGTACTTGCGCAGCTCGAGGCGCTCCCGCTGGTTGTGGCGGTTCTTCGTCGTGATGTAGTTGCGCTCCTTGCACACGGTGCAGGCAAGCGTGATCTTGGGGCGCGTGTCGCTCTTGGGCATAGCTCTCTTCCGATGGGCCCCGCACCGCGGACAGCGGAGCACGAGATGTGGAGACGGTCCCGACGGCCGTCAGGATTGCAAGCCTAACCCCCTCCGTGCAAGCCCGCACACCTGCCCTGGTGACGGTATGCGCGACGATCAGCACGCGCGACGCCGACGTCGTCACCGCCCCCTTCGCGCAGGCGTCGTCGGTCCACCGGTGGATCGGGGAGGCAGCCGCATCGCTCGCTGACCGTCGCGACCGCGGTCGTCCCGACGCCCGCGAGGAAACCTCCTGAGCCGGTTCGCGCTCCGATCGCTGTCGTGCGGCTACGGTCACACTGACGATCGCGAACGCGGCAGGGGACGATCATCGATGGACATCGGCATCGGACTACCGAACGCGCTGGCAGGCGTACGGGGACGGGCACTCGTCGACTGGGCCGTCGCCGCAGAGGAACGCGGCTTCGCGGTCCTGGGCGCGATCGGCCGGATCGTGTTCGACACGCACGAAGAGCTCATGGCATTCGCTGCTGCCGCGACGGTCACCGAGCGGATCGCGCTGATGTCGACGGTGATGGTCGGTCCCCCGCGCCAGCCCGCCCTGCTCGCCAAGCAGGTGGCGACGCTGGACCACATCGCCGAGGGACGGTTCCGCCTGGGCATGGGTGTCGGGGGTCGGCGCGACGACTTCGTGGTGATGGATCGCGACTTCGATCAGCGGGGCGCGCTGTTCGACGCGCAGATCGACGCGCTGCGCGCCACATGGCGCGGCGAGCCTGTTGATGGCGCGAACCAACCGATCGGCCCCGCGCCCTTCACCGAGGGCGGCCCACCGATCATCCTCGGCGGCGGTGGGTCCCGTGCGCTGCGTCGCGTCGGCCGACGCGCGGACGGGTACCTGGCGCCACCTGCGCCCGCCGAGCATGTCGCGCGGCTGTACGACCAGGTCCGCGACGTCGCCGACGCCGCCGGCCGGCCGGCGCCACGACTACTCGGCGTCCGCTACTTCGCCCTGGGTGACGTCCACGACGAGGTGCGTCGCAACGTCACCAGCTACTACGGCTTCGGCGGCTCGGCCTTCGCCGAGCAGGTCTACGGCAGCGTGCTCCGCACGCCCGACGCCATCACCGAGGCAGTGCAGTCCTACGCCGACGTCGGCGTCGAGGAAGTCTGCCTGTGGCCAATGGCCGCCGACCTCTCGCAACTCCACGCCCTGGCCGACCTCACCGTGTAGACCCTCCCACTGCTTCGCGGCCCGCGAGGGCTCCCTACCCTGCATGCCGCGGACCGGGCGTTCGCAGACGACAACGGCCGAAGGGTTTCGTGCTCCGAGGCTCAGCCGACTCGGAGTGTCGGAGCCCCAGGCGAGGACGGGGTCCCCTGCTGGGCTGGAGGCGGAGCGCTGACCGACGACCACCGGAACGTCACTCGTGGATCTTCGTCACCCGGCCAGCGCCGACCGTGCGGCCGCCCTCACGGATCGCGAACCGCAACCCCTCCTCCATCGCGATCGGCTGGATGAGCTCCACGGTCATCTCGGTGTTGTCACCAGGCATGACCATCTCGACCCCACTCGGCAGCTCCACGCTGCCCGTCACGTCCGTCGTCCGGAAGTAGAACTGCGGCCGGTAGTTGTTGAAGAACGGCGTATGCCGGCCACCCTCGTCCTTGCCCAGGACATACACCTGGGCCTCGAACCTGGTGTGCGGGGTGATCGACCCGGGCTG
>DATHVN010000013.1 GCA_035461305.1 Euzebyales bacterium
GCCGCGAGCAGGAGGGCCACGAGCGCCACCGCAAGCGCACGGATCCGCGCACGCGACGGTGACAGCGCCGAATGATTCGTCATCAGCTCAGTCCTTCGGGTCGTACCCCCGCGATCGACCCGGCCGACGGCGGGAGTGTCGAACGAACCACGTCACGATAGACCGAACGGGCCATGACAGGAAGGGGAACCATCTACCACCCGCATAATCAATGTGACCGTGCGCAACGTAAATGTGACGAACAGATGAACTCCGCTGGCGTCAGCGCCACAGGACGCGCTCAGCGACGTGGCCAGACGGACAGGGTGCCAATCTGGCGTGTATCAACTGACTCGCTGGATGCCTAGAACGGTGTGCCACTGCTGGGCTACGTGGTCCGACGCGCGGCGGCGAGCACCTCGTCGATCGGCGTCGTCATCGGGTCGGGCAGCTGCTGGACGTAGTCGTAGCCGAAGCGGCCCTTGATGCACAGGTGGCCACGCGTCACGTCGTGGTCCTGCGGCGAGGTCACCTTGACGATGCGGTTGTCCTGGACGTGCAGCTCCAGGTTGCAGCCGACGCCACAGAACGAGCAGACGGTCCGCGTGACCTCCTGCGCGTCGCCGTCCCACAGTCCGGCCTCGCGCAACTCGTACTCGGAGCGGAACATGATCGCGCCGGTCGGACACACGCCGATGCAGTTGCCGCAGAACACGCAGGCCGAGTCGCCGAGCGCGACGTCGTACTCGGTGGCGATGCCGGCGTCGAAGCCGCGCCCCGCGACGGTCAGCGCGAAGGTGTTCTGCGCGTCCTCGCCGCAGGCCTCGACGCATTTGTAGCACGTGATGCAGCGGCTGTAGTCGCGCATGTAGAGGGCGTTGTCGATCTTGGACGGCTGCGCGACGGTCTCGGCCGCGAAGCCGTTGACCGGCCCGTGGTGACCGGGGTGGACCTTGCGGGTGTCGCGGTCACCGTTGGCGGACACGGAGGCCGGCGGTCCGTAGCGGCCGGAGTCGACCTGGTAGCGGTCCATCCAGCCCTGGACCTCATCGGAGGCGTAGGACAGGTCGACCGAGGAGCCGAGCAGCTCGAGCACCATCTTCCGGCTGTGGCGCACGCGCTCGCTGTCGGTGTGGACCACCATGCCGTCCTCGGCCCTGCGCGAGCACGCGGGGACCAGCGGTCGCGAGCCTTCGACCTCGACGACGCACACCCGGCACACGTTGACCGGCTCGAGCACGTCGGAGTAGCACAACGTCGGGGTGTCGATGGACTCGTCGCGGCACACGTCGAGCAGCGTCGCGCCCTCGGCCACCTCGACTTCGGTGCCGTCGAGCGTGATCGTCACCGTGCGGTCACTCACCGGGGACCTCCCAGCAGTCCGGCGTCCAGCGCCGAGCGGATCGCGGTGCCGGCGGTGTGGCCGAGCCCGCAGATCGACGCGTCCTTCATCACCCGGTCGATCTCGTCGATCAGCGACCGGTCGTCGGGGTCGTGGCCGTTGCTCAGGTAACGGTCGAGCGCTTCCTCGACCCGCACGGTCCCGACGCGGCACGGGACGCACTGCCCGCACGACTCGTCGCGGAAGAACCGCGCGATCCTGCGCGCGGCGTCGGCCATGTCGGCGTCGGGGCCGAACACCATGACCACGCCGGAGCCGAGGCCGAGGCCGGCCGCACGGGCGTCCTCGAAGGTCAGGCGCAGGTCCAGCTGGTCGGCGGTCACGAATGCGCCCGCGGCCCCACCGAGCAGCACCGCCCCGACGGCATCGGCATCGCCGTCGGCCAGCGTGATCAGCTCGCCCAACGTGGTGCCCGACTCCACCTCGTAGACCCCGGGCCGCCCGACGGCGCCCGACAGGCAGAACAGCCGGGTGCCAGTCGAGTCCTGCGTCCCAACCGCCGCGTACGCACGCCCACCGTCCGCGACTATCGCCGGCACGTTGATGAGCGTCTCGACGTTGTTGATCACCGTCGGCTGTCCGAACAGCCCTGCGATCGTCGGGAACGGCGGCTTGTTTCGCGGCTCGCCGCGGTAGCCCTCGATCGAGTTCATCAGGGCCGTCTCCTCGCCGCAGATGTACGCGCCCTGGCCGCGCCGCAGGTCGATGTCGAACCGGATGCCCGCACCCATGACGTCGTCACCGAGAAATCCGCGACGACGCGCCTGTTCGATCGCGCGCCGCAGCCGTTGCGTCGCCAGCGGGTACTCGCCACGGATGTACAGATACCCCTGCTCGGCGCCGACGGCGAACCCGGCGATGGTCATCGATTCGACGATCGCGAACGGATCGCCCTCCATGATCATGCGGTCCTTGAACGTGCCGGGCTCGGACTCGTCGGCGTTGCAGATCACGTACTTCGGGCGGCGCGGCGCACCGGCCACCGCCTCCCACTTGACGCCAGCCGGAAAGGCGGCGCCTCCGCGGCCGCGGATGTTGGCGTCCCTGATCTCGCGCAGCACGCCCTCCGGCCCGAGCTCCACGGCGCGGCGCAGGGCCTCATAGCCGCCGTCGGCGCGGTAGGCGTCGAGGTCGGTCGGGTCGACCACCCCGACGCGCCGCAGCAGGCGCAGTCCGTCCTGTCCGTGCTGAGGGGTGCGGACCGGTGCGACGTCCGGCTGTGCGCCTCCGAGGACCGCGACGGCGTCGTCGACCGACGTGTGCACCAGCGTCGTGTCGTCGGTCCCGGCGAGCTGGGCGTAGCACGCCGGGGCGCGGTCGCACTGCCCGACGCACGGCGACCGTCGCCAGGTCGCGTCGTCGACGACCCGGTCCTCGGGGCCGAACCGCTCTTCGAGCTGTCCGATGAGCTCGGTTGCGCCGAAGCCACGGCAGCCCACGTCGTCGCACACGTGCAGGACGCGCGGCGGCTGCTCGGTCACGGACAGCAGGGTATAGAAGGTCGCAACGCCGTACGCCTCCGCGGGCGGCACGGACAAGCGCCGGCAGATGTACATCAGCGCGCCCTCGCTGATCCACCCGATCTGGGACTGCACCGCATCGAACGCCGGCAGCAGCTCGTCACGACGCCGGCGGATGCGCCGGCCGGTGTGCGCGAGCCGGGTGTCGGTCGCGGTGCGGTCGGGCCCTCCCAGCCAGCTGGAGTCAGGGGGACCCAGCACGCCGTCCACCGTGGCGCGTTCCTCGTCGGTCGGTTGGGCGTTCGAGAAGCGCAGGTCCATTCAGGCACGCACCCGTTCGTCTCGATGTTCGTGAGCGGTGTCCGCGTCGGCGGCAGCGTCCACCTGGTGTTCGCGAGCGGTGACACCCACGTCGGCGGCGGTCGTGTCCACCACCTTCGTGATCCGCACCGCAGTCGCCTTGAACTCGGCCGTCCCACTCTTGGGATCCCAGGCGTCGATCGTAAGCAGGTTCACGTCGGTCTCGTCGGGATAGTGCAGCGCCATGAAGACCAGGCCGGGGCGCAGCCCGTCATCCACCCGCACCTGGGCCTTCAGGGCACCGCGGCGCGACGCGACCTCGACCACTTCACCGGTCGCCAGCTCCAAGCGGTCAGCGTCCTCCGGCGACAGGTCGATCATCGCCCCGCTGCGCCGCTCACGGCGCAGCGGGGAGGTGTAGCCGTCGGTCTGCACGCCCGTGTTGTACGCGTCCAGGTGCCGGCCGGTGGTGAGGCGGAGCGGGAACTCGGCGGTCAGCTCGTCCACCGGCGGCTCGTACTCGACCGGCGTGAACGGTGCTGGTGGTCCGGTGACCGGGTCGTCCCACAGTCTGGCGTGCAGGAACAGCTCGCCCGGATGGTCCTCGTCGTAGCACGGCCACGGCAGCCCACCGTGCTCCTCGAGCCGGCGGTAGCTCATGCCCGCGTGGATCGGCGACAGGCTGCGCAGCTCGTCCCAGATCTCCTCCGCCGTCGGGGTGCCCCAGTCCTGACCGAGCTCGGCGGCGAGCGCGGCGATGATGTGCTGATCAGGGCGTGCCTCGCCAGGCGGATCAAGTGCTCTGCGCACGCGCTGGATGCGACGCTCGCTCGACGTGACGGTGCCCTCGGCCTCGCACCAGTCGGCGGCGGCAGGTAACACGACGTCGGCCATCTCGGCCGTGCGCGTCAACATGATGTCCTGCACGACGATGAAGTCGACGGCGTCGAGCAGGCGCCGCGCCCGTCCGACGTCGGCCTCGGCCTGCGCGGGGTTCTCGCCGATGATGTACAAGACGCGGATCACGCCCTCCTCGATGCCCTCGAACATCCGCGTCAGGTGACGGCCGGGCGTCGACGGGATCTCGACGCCCCACGCCGCCTCGAACTTCCCGCGCTTGGCGTCGTCGGCGACGTCCTGGAAGCCAGGGAGCTTGTTGGGCAGCGCACCCATGTCACCGCCGCCCTGTACATTGTTCTGCCCGCGCAGAGGGGATAGGCCGGAGCCGTAGCGCCCGACGTGGCCACACAGCAGCGCGAGGTTGATCAGAGCGAACACGTTGTCCGCTGCGTTGTGGTGCTCGGTGATCCCCAGCGTCCAGCACAGCTGGGCACGGTCGGCCTGCGCGTAGGTGTGGGCCAGGTCCCGGATCGCCTCCGCGGGCACGCCGGTGATCTGCGACGCGCGGTCCAGCGTCCACGGCTCGACCGACGCGGCATACGCGTCGAAGCCGGTGGTCGCCCGCTCGATGAACTCGCGGTTGGTCAGGCCTGCATGGATGATCTCGCGCCCCACGGCGTTGGCCAGCGCGATGTCTGAACCGACGTCGATGCCCAGCCAGGCATCGGCCCACTCGGCCGATTCGCTGCGCCGTGGGTCGATGCAGTACAGCTTGGCGCCGTTGTGGACGCCCTTGAGCACGTGGTGGAAGAAGATGGGGTGTGCGCTGCGCGCGTTGGAGCCCCACAGCACGATGAGGTCGGCGTGCTCCGCTTCCTCGTAGGAGCTGGTACCGCCTCCGGCACCGAACACTGTCGCCAGACCGACGACGCTGGGAGCGTGTCAGGTGCGGTTGCAGCTGTCGATGTTGTTGCTGCCCAGCACCGCCCTCGCGAATTTCTGTGCCATGAAGTTGGTCTCGTTCGTCGCCTTCGAGCACGAGAACATCCCGATGGCCTCGCCGCCGTAGGTGTCGCGCACCTCGCGCAGGCCGGCCGCTGCGGCCGCCAGCGCCTCGTCCCACGAGGTCGCCTCGAGCACACCGTCACGGCGCACGAGTGGGGTGGTCAGACGGGTCTTGTTGCGCATGACGCTGCCCTTGTCGTCGCTGCGGCCCAACGCGTTGCGGCCGCGTGCATCCAGCCTACAGATCAACACCTGTCGGTAGAGGCGTCAAGGCCGTCACCGCCGTCGATCCGGGGACACGACGCCGGGTCGGCGTTGGGGCGCGTCCCCACAGCCAGGACCGCGACGTAAATGGGGACACCACACCGGGTCGGCGTTGGGGCGCCCCACAGCCACGACCGCGACGTAAATGGGGACACCACACCGGGTCGGCGTTGGGGCGCCCCACAGCCAGGACCGCGACGTAAATGGGGACACCACACCGGGTCGGCATTGGGGCGCCCCACAGCCACGACCGCGACGTAAATCGGGACACCACACCGGGTCGGCGTTGGGGCGCCCCACAGCCACGACCGCGACGTCAATCGGGACACGACGCCGGGCCAGCGTTGGGGCGCGTCCCCAGCCACGACCGCGACGTCAATCGGGACACGACGCCGGGCCAGCGTTGGGGCGCGTCCCCAGAACCGCGAGGCGAGGTGTCAGCCGCGCACGAACGTGGGCTCGCTCGATGTCGACCGGTCCCTGTCGTAGCGGTAGCCGAGCCCATCGAACTCGCGGATGCCCTTGAGCGTGCGGACGCGGTTGCGCACCAGCCACCCGGCCATCGCGCCGCGCGCCCGCTTGGCGAAGAACGACACGACCCGGTAGTCACCGTCACCGTTCGCGTCAAGGAAGCGCGGACTGATCACGCGGGCATCGATGTCGTCGGCATGCACCGAGCGGAAGTACTCCTCGGACGCCAGGTTGATGAGGGCCTCAGGCCCCGGCGCCGCCGCGAGGTCCTCATTTAGCACCGCGGTGATGTCGCCACCCCAGTACTCGTAGAGCGTGCGACCACGGCGGGTCACCAGCTTCGTGCCCATCTCGAGCCGGTACGGCTGCATCAGGTCGAGCGGGCGCAGCACCCCGTACAGGCCCGACAGGATGCGCACCGTCTTCTGGGCCTCGGTGAAGTCGCGCTCGCCGAAGGTCGCGACCTGCATGCCCTGGTAGACGTCGCCGTTGAACGCCAGCACGGCGGAACGGGCGTTGTGCCGGTCGAACGGCGTCATGAAGTCAGCGAACCGCTTGGCGTTGAGCTCCGCGAGGTCGTCGGAGATGTCCATGAGCGACGACAGTTCAGCGGGTGACTTGGTCACCAGGACGTCGACGAGCTCCTCGGACCGGTCGAGCATCCGCGGCTGCGAGTGCTTGCGCGTCGGCAGTCTGGACTCGTAGTCCAGCGACTTCGCAGGCGACAGCACCGACAGCATGCCGCCAGTTGTACCTCACGCCCGCACGACGCTCACCCGGGAGGACGAGCGGGGTGCGTCAATGGTCCGGCGACGCGGAAGGCGGTGGCGGCTCAGTTGTCGGCGTGCTGTCGCGGAACCAGTCGGCGATGAGGACGTCGATCGACGAGTGCAGCACCATCGACACGGTGGCGGCCCGGGCGATCGACTGGAACATCCGCGACGCGTCGGCGAGGTTGGACTGCAGGATGATCGATCAGGCCGTAGACGACGCTGGCGAACCCCTTGGGACCGAACCACGACGCGGCGGCGTACTCACCCCTCAGCAGGCCGGTCCCGGCCAGCGCGACGGGCAGGGTCAGCGGACGCACCACGATCACCGCACGAGGGCGAACACGTAGACCTGCCAGCCGGCGACGGCGAAGACCTCCGGGATCAGGAACGTCCCGGAGACGAACAGCGCGGCGAGCTTGAAGAGCTCGGCCACGACCCTCACCGAAGGCGGCCTCGCGGGCACGTGGACCGGTGCTCGCGACCGTGACGCCGGCGGCGAACGCGGCGAGGAACATGTTGGCGTGCGTCACCCGTGCCACCGTGTAGACCAGCAGGCCGGTCGCGAACCCGTTCAGCTGCTCAGACGGCCCGGACGCCGCGAAGAAGCGCGACTGCTCCAGATGGATGGTCACCAGCGGGATGGCGATGCCGACGACGAGGCCCAGCACGACCTCTTCCAGCGCGGTCCCGGTCTCGGCCTCGCCACCGCTCGCCCCAGCAGGACCTGCACGACCGGCAGCGCGAGGCCGTCGTTGACGCCGCTCTCCACGTTGAGCAGTGGCGCAGACGATAGGGCACCTCGGGACGGCCGACGATCGCCGAAGCGAACACGGGATCGGTCGGGCTCAGGGCCGCACCGAGCAGGAACGCTCGACTCACGGCAGGCCCACGATGTAGCGACCGGCGACCGCGGTGCCGATCAGCGTCAACGGCATGCCGAGCAGCAGCGCACGGCCCGGCAGGGCGCCACGCGACCGCCAGGTCGCGGATGCCGACCAGCATGCCGTCGGTGAACAGCACGCTGAACAGCGCGAGCTCGGCGATCAACTCGACGATCTCCTCGGGGCTCTCGGGCACGATCCCGATGCCCTTTATGAGCACACCGCAGGCCAGGAACACCACTGCGGTCGACAGCACGCTGCGCTCGACGAGCGCGGAGATCAGCACCGCGAGCATGAGCGCGACGGCTCGTCGGGCTGCTGCTGTTCGACGTGCCGTTCAACGGCTCTGCATGGGTCTTCGCCGCCGGCGCCGCCCTGTTCCTGTTCACCGCCCTCGGCCTCGGCGTGCTGATCTCTACCGTGTCCCAGACACAGGCGCAGGCGATCCAGCTGGCGATCCTCACCCTGGTGCCCCAGGTCCTGCTTTCCGGGCTCATCTTCCCGATCGATGCGCTGGCGGCGGGCATCCGCCCGATCGCCTACGTGCTGCCGTTGACGTGGTTCGTGCAGATCGCCCGGGCGACCATGCTGCGCGGCTCCGACCTGGCGGCCATGGCCCAGCCCTTCGGCATGCTGGCGTTGCTCGGCACGGCGATCGTGACACTGGCGGTCCTGCGGTTCCGCCGGGACCTGTCGCCGCAGCGGGCGGTGGCGGTGTGACGCGCTACGGGTTCGAGGCCGTCACCGTGACGTTCGGCGGGACCACGGCCGTCCATGACTTCACGCTCGACATCCGTCCGGGCGTCGTGACCGCGCTCGTCGGTGGCGACGGTGCCGGCAAGACCACCCTGCTGCGCTGCCCGGCCGGCCGGGTCGCTCCTGCGCAGGGCCGCGTGCACACGGGACCGCTGCGGGCCACGGGCATGCTGGCCGCGGACCCGCCGGGGTACGGCGACCTCACCGTCACAGAGAACCTCACGTTCGCCGCCCGGGTCCGTGGGCTGGACCGGGCCACCGCGCGCGACCGTACCGCCGCGCTGCTCGACGCGACCGGTCTGGCCGACGCCGCCGGGCGCCTCACCGACCGGCTCTCGGGTGGCATGCGCCGCAAGCTCGGTTCGCGCTCGCGACCCTCCACGAGCCGGACCTGCTGCTGCTCGACGAGCCGACGACCGGCGTCGACCCGGTCAGCCGCACCGACCTGTGGCGCCTGATGGCGACGGCGGCGCGCGACGGCACCACGGTCCTGCTCGCCACCACGTACCTCGACGAGGCCGAGCGGTGCGCGCATGTCCTCGCCCTCGACCGGGGCCACGTGCTGGGCGCCGGTGACCCTGACGCGATCATCGCGGAGGTGAGCACCGGCCTGTACCGCTCCCTGACACCGGGCCCGCGGGATCTGAGCTGGCGACGCGGCGCGGACTGGCGCGTCTGGTCGCCTGCCGCTGCCCACCGGACGACGCGACTCCCGTCGACCCCGACCTCGAGGACGCGATCGTCATGGCGATGCTCCACGGAACCGACAGCAGCCGCGGCCTGTCGCGGAGGTGGTCTGAGATGAGGCTGCTGCGCACTGACGGCGTGACCCGCCGCTTCGGTGACCTCGCCGCCGTCGACGCCGTCGACCTCGCTGTCGACCTCGCTGTCGACGCGCGCGAGGTCGTCGGCCTGCTCGGGGCGAACGGAGCGGGCAAGACCACGCTGGTCAAGGTGATCCTCGGGCTGCTCGGCCCGTCCGCTGGCACGGTGGAGCTCCTCGGTGGCCCCCCGTCCCGCGACGCCCGCACCCGCATCGGCTACCTGCCGCAGAACCTCGGCCTGTACACCGACCTCACGGTCACCCAGCAGCTGCGGTTCACGGGCCGGGTCTACGGCTACCGGCCCGAGCTCACGAGGGTGCCCGGCGATGCTGGCGGCCCGATCGGGTCGCTGCCGCTGGGAGCGCGCCGCCTCGCGGCCTTCGCGGCGGCCACCGGACACGGACCAGAGCTGCTGCTGCTCGACGAACCCACCTCCGGCGTCGACCCGCTGGGGCGGGCGCGCCTGTGGGAGCGGGTCCGCGAACAAGCCGACGCGGGCCGCGGCGTCCTGATCTCCACCCACCACCTGTCCGAGGCCGAGCAGTGCGACCGCCTGATCATCATGGCGGCCGGGCGGGTGGTCGCCACGGGGCCGCCCGACCAGATCGTGGCGGGCCGTCACACGGTTGCCGTGCGCACCGACCACTGGCAGGACGCGTTCACCACACTCGACGACGCCGCGCTAGGCGTCGCGCTGGACGGCCGGCGGCTGCGCGTCATCGATGCCCCGGCGGAGCGGGTGGCCGCGCTGCTGGCCTCGGCCGGCATCCCCGCCGAGGCACACGACGTGCCGGCGACCCTCGAGGAGGTCTTCGTGGAGCTCGCCCGCCGGCCCGCGGCCTGATGGCGCGCACAGGGCGCCGACCCGGTGCCACCGACACCCGGGGCGAGATCCTGGACGCCGCGCGGCGCCAGTTCACCGACAACGGGTTCACCGGTGCGACGATCCGCGGCATCGCGGCCGACGCGGAGGTCGACCCCGCCCTGGTCCACCACTTCTTCGGCAGCAAGTCGGACCTGTTCGTCGCGGCGCTCGACATCCCCGTCGATCCGGCGTCGATCCTCGCCGGACTGGTCGACCAGGGCACGGACAGGCTGGGCGAGCGCATCGTCGAGACCATGCTGACCGTCTGGGACGCTGCCGACGTCAACCCGGTGCTGATGGTGGTGCGCTCGCTGGCCGAGGGCGGCCGCACGGCCGAGCTGCGGCGTGAGTTCGTGACGTTCACCGTCATGCGGCCGCTGGCCGCCGCGATCGACACGCAGAATGGCGGGCGGGGGATCACAGGGTGAGGGCGAGCGCCAGCGAGCCGGCGGGCGGGGATCGCACGATGCGACGCTGCGGGCCACGCTGGCCGCGTCGCAGTTCGTCGGCCTGCTGATGGTCCGGTACGTCGCGGCGATCGAACCACTGGCGTCGCGGTCGCCCGCCGAGGTGGCGCGCATCGTCGGACCCGACGTGCAGCGTTACCTGGTCGGCGAACTGCCCGGACCTACGGCCCAGCGCACCCCGCGCACTCGCCGTAGATGTCGGCACGGTGGCCGGTGACCGTGAACCCGCGGCGCGAGGCGACCGCGTCGACCCACCGTTCCACCTCCTCGGCCGTGATCTCGTCGACGCGGTTGCACGTCTCGCAGATCAGGTGGTGGTGATGGTCCTCGGAGCACAGCCGGAACGCCTGCTCGCCCTCCCGTGGGATCGCGTCGAGGAGGCCGGCGTCCGCCAGCGACGCAAGCGTGCGGTAGACGGTCGTCAGCCCCACCGGCTCGCCGTCGGCGCGCAGCTCGCCGTGGAGCTCCTGCGCCGTGATGGCGTCGGGGCGCCCGCGCAGGGCGTCGAGCACGGTCGCTCGTTGACGGGTGGCCCGCAGGCCCGCCTCGCGCAGGGCATCCGACGTCACTGTCTCGCTCACTTGTCCGTCCTCCCGGCCCGTCGACGTGTGTCGCATCGTCACCGGACCCACCGCTCATCGGCGACGCACCGGATCGTCATGCGTGTGCACGTGCTCGTCGAGGTGGCTGAGCTCGTCGATCTCGTCGCCGACATGGCGGCCACGGTAGGCCGCGCGCAGGTGTTCGGAGGTGATCACCTCCGCCGGTGCCCCTGCCGCGATCACCCGGCCGGACAGCAGCACGACGTGGTCGGCGCGTTCGGCGTCGCCGAGGTCGTGGGTCGCGACGATCACGGCACCACCCGCTTCACGCACCTCCTCGACGACGGACAGGATGGCATCCCGGCTGGCGAGGTCGAGGCCGGTCACGGGCTCGTCGAGCAGTAGGAGGTCGGCATCCTGGGCGAGCCCCTGGGCGACGAGCACCCGTTGGCGTTGCCCACCCGACAGCTCGCGCAGGTGCCGATCGGCGAGGTCGGCGATCTCCAGGCGGTCGAGCGCGCGGTCGACGGCCAGCCGATCCTCCGCGGACAGTCGCCCGAGCAGTCCGCGGCGTGCGAACCGCGCCATCGTGACGACCTCCCGCACCGTGACGGGCAGCGATTCGTTGGCGGCGGTCGACTGCAGGACGTACGCGACGCGCGCCGACAGCCCGTTGCGGCCGGGGCGCTGCCCCAGCACGGTCAACGTGCCCGCGGTCACCGGCACCAGCCCGGCGATCGCCGACAGCAACGTCGACTTGCCCGACCCGTTCGGGCCGACCAGCGCCGTGATGCTGGCACCCGGCAGCGCGAGATCGCAGTCCTGCAGCGCCGTGCGCGCCCCGTAGGCGACGGTGACACCGGCGCCCTCGACCACCAGTGGAGGCATCCCTGGAACCCGACCTCCGACGAGTTGACAATGATTACCAGAAGCATGGTACACCTGGTGGGACCAGTTGTTGAACATCGTTTCCGATCTCATCTAGGAGGAGCCATGCCTCACGGGCGCCAGCGCAGCCCGTCACGTCCTGCGACGGCGTGCCTCGTGGCTCTCGTCCTGCTCACGTGCGCGTGCGGCCAGACCGGCGCCGCCGGGCGCTCGGGCGACGACGGATTGACGATCGCCGCGACGACGACGGTCATGGGCGACGTGGTCCGCAACGTTTCGCCCGGCACCGCTGAAATCTCGGTCCTGATGGAGCCCGGCACCGACCCGCACACCTTCGAGCCGTCCGCCCGCCAGCTCGCCGAGCTGCAGGACGCGGACCTGGTGGTCGCCAACGGCGGAGGCCTGGAGGAAGGCCTGCAGGCGGCGCTCGACGATGCCGCGGCGGCGAGCGTGCCGGTGTTCTCGGCGTTGGAGCACGTCACGCCCCTGGAGGTCGAGCACGAGGATGGCGACGACCATGACGCGACAGGTGGCCAGGACGCCCGCAGCGACCACGATCAGGAGAGGCCGAGCGACGGCAGCGGCGAAGCGCAGGGCGACGCCACCCACGACCGGGGTGCCGACGAGGTGTCCACACCCGATGGCGACGGCCACGACCACGGTGGCGTCGACCCGCACTTCTGGATGGATCCGGTCCGCATGGCCGAGGCCGTCAGCGCGCTCGGGACGCAGATTGGCGAGCTGACCGGCGCGCCGCAGCGCAGCGCGGAGCGGGCCCAGCGCTACGCCACGGAGCTGCACGACCTGGACAGGCGGATAGTCGCGCTGTTCGACGACCTGCCACAGGACCGGCGGACCATCGTGACCAACCACGAGACGCTCGCGTACTTCGCCGACCGCTACGACCTGCGGGTCGCAGGCACGGTCATCCCCGGCATGACGACGGGTGCGGAGCCCAGCGCCCGCGACATCGAGCAGCTGGCCGCCGCGCTGCGACGCGAGGGGGTGACGACGATCTTCACCGACAGCACCGCGCCGGCGCAGCTGGCGACGACGCTCGCGCGCGAGGTCGGCGCCCACGTCGAGATCGTCGAGCTGCACACCGAATCGCTCGGCGGGCAGGAGGGCGGCCCGCAGTCCTACGTCGATATGCTCATGATCGACGCCGAGCGGATCAGCGGGGCGCTGCGCCCATGAGGGCGTCGTCGTGTGCACAGGTCGGCGCGCCACGGCCCCGACACCACAGCACCGCGGAAAGGTCGTCGTGACCCAGCTGGTCGAAGTGCTCGTCGATCCGTTCACCGCGGCGTTCATGCAGCGTGCCCTGGTGGCCGGCGTGCTCGCGGCGGTCACGTGCTCGCTGGTCGGCACCTGGGTGGTGCTGCGGGGCCTGACCTTCATGGGCGACGCGCTGGCGCACGGGGTGCTGCCGGGCATCGCCATCGCCTACGTACTGACCGGCGGCAGCGGGCTGGCCACCACGATCGGCGCGGCGGTGGCGGCGGTCGTGATGATCGCAGGCGTCGACCTCGTCCAGCGCCACTCCCACCTGCCCGCCGACGCCGGCATCGGCCTGCTGTTCATCGGCATGCTCGCGCTGGGCGTCATGATCATCTCGCGGGGGTCGGCGTACTTCGGCGATCTGCTCGGGTTCCTGTTCGGCGCCGCGCTGGGCACGCCGCCCCGGGCGATCGCGGTCCAGGCCGTGGCCGCCGTCATCGCGTTGGTCGGCGTGGTGGTGTTCCACCGCGCCTTCCTCGCGCTGAGCTTCGACGAGCGCAAGGCGCAGGGCCTGGGGCTGCAGCCGGGCATCGCGCGGGTGGTGCTGCTGGCCCTGATCGCGCTGGCGATCATCAGCTCGTTCCGTACCGTCGGCAACCTGCTGGTGTACGGCCTGCTGATCGCTCCACCCGCGACGGCCAGCCTGCTGGCCCGCCGGGTGCCGGCGATGATGACCGTATCGGTCGGCGTCGGGATCCTCAGCGTGTACCTGGGGCTGCTGGCCAGCTACCACCTCGACCTCGCGGCCGGCGCCGCGATGGCGGGCGTCGCCGTGGCGATGTTCTTCGCCGTGATGGCGGTCACCGAGCTGCGGGAAGCGGCCAGGCGGCACCTGTCGGAGCGGCGCGCGATCCCCGCGACGCCGAGCGGGGGCTGACCCCGACGCCCCACTGTGCGTGGCCGCAAGATCGGGAAGGTTCCCGAGAGTCGGTGGAGGTCCACGACGTTAGCGTCGGTAGGACACAGCACAAGGAGCCTGTCATGTCACCCAGAGAGCCAGGCCGACGCCTGTACCGGTCACGGAGCAATCGGGTCGTCGCCGGCGTGTGCGGCGGCATCGCCGAGTACTTCGGCTGGAACCCGACGGTGGTGCGGCTCGCAGTCCTCGCGTCGTTCATCCTCCCGGGCACGCAGATCATCTTCTACCTGGTGGCCTGGATCGTGATACCCAACGAGCCGTGACCCGGCCACGAGCTCGCAGCGTTCCCCAACGATCCGGAGCGCATGGCCAGCCGCGTTCGTGATGACGCCCAGTGACGACCAGCTGACGAGTACAGCCGGACATCGACACAGCGTTGCATTGATCGAACATATGTTCGATACTGCATCTTGTGTCGAATCCATCCTCCGGGGCGGTGGTCGCACCGGCCACGTCGCTGACCGAGCGTCGTGACCACCTGCTGCCCACCGCATCCGCACTGCAGCCGCTGTTCCCCGAGCACGCCCTGCGTCGTGGCAGCACCGTCGGCATCGCCGGCACCGGTGCGACGTCCCTGGCGTTCGCCCTGCTCGCCGCTCCCACCGTCACCGGCGCCTGGTGCGCGGCGGTGGGCCTGGACTCCCTGGGCATGCAGGCCGCCGACGCGGCCGGGATCCCCCTCGCGCGGTTCGCGCTCGTCCCCGACCCGGGGACCGACTGGCTGGCCATCGTCGCCGCGCTGCTCGACGCGTTCGAGGTCGTCCTGCTCCGACCGCCCGCCAGGGCCGGCGCCACGGCCCAGCGCCGGCTGACCGCCCGTGTCCGCGAGCGCCGCCGTGCACTGGTCGTGCTCGCCCCCGACGCACCGGCGACGGGGTGGTCGTTCGACGTCCACCTCACGGGGACCACCGGGGTGTGGGAGGGACTCGGGTGGGGCGCCGGCCACCTGCGCAGCCGACAGTTGCAGATCCGCGCCGGGGGCCGGCGGCTGGCGGGGCGCACCCGGCACGCCTCGGTGTGGTTGCCGGACACGAAGGGCCACGTGACCCCCGTCCGGCCGGTGGCGGTCTCCACGCCGCTGCGGCGCGTCGACAGCGCGGACGCCGGCACCTCCGCGGGCGTCGCATGACCCGTCGGACGCTGGTGGTGGGCTGCACCGACTGGCCCCTGACCGCCGCCGGCGTCCCGCCCGGCCACCCGGCGGCCGTCATGCACGATCACCGCGTGGTCGCCGCGACCGCGGCCGCCCGGACCGCCGGCGTCCAACGCGGCCACCGCCAGCGGGAGGCGCAGGCCCGCTGTCCCGAGCTCGAGCTGCTGCCGACCGCCCCCGACGCCGACGCCCGGGCGTTCGAGCCGGTCGTCGCGACCGTCACCGCGTTCAGCCCGCGGGTCGAGATCGTCCGCCCCGGTGTGGTGGCGCTGGCTACCCGTGGACCATCTCGCTATTTCGGCGGCGACGCCGCACTGGTCTCGCGGCTCACCGCGGCGGTGTGTGACACCCTCACACGGATCGCACCGGGCGACCAGCGCGAGGACCGGTGCCGGGTGGGCATCGCCGACGGCCTGTTCGGCGCGCTGCTTGCGGCGAGCCGCCGGGTCGTGGTGCCGCCCGGTGACAGCGCGGCGTTCCTGGCACCGTTCGGGGTCTCGACGCTGGACCGCCCGGAGCTGACCGAACTGCTGCACCGCCTCGGCATCACCACGCTGGGTGCGCTGGCCGAGCTCGACGAGCGCGACGTGCTCGACCGCTTCGGCACCGACGGGGCACGGGCGCACCGGCTGGCCCGCGGGCTGGACGAGCGTCCGCTGGTGACCCACCCACCGCGGGCGGAGCTGCAGGTCACCCAGTCGTTCGACCCACCCGCCGAGCGCGTCGACATGGTGGCTTTCGCCGGTCGCGGGCTGGCCGAGTCGCTGCACGGACTGCTGCAGCGCGCGGGCCTGGCCTGCGTGCAGCTGGCCGTTGAGGTCGCCACGGCCCACGAAGAGCAGCAGGTGCGCCTGTGGCGCCACCTGGACGGTGCGTTCACACCGGCGGCGATGGTCGATCGGCTGCGCTGGCAGCTGGAGGGCTGGTGGAACGGGCCGGACCACCCGACGGCGGGCGTGTCGCTCGTGCGGCTGCACGCCGACGAGTGCGCGCCCGTCGGGGAGGTCCAGCCCGACCTGTGGGACACCCACGCCACGATCGACACGCAGGTGCGGCGGACCCTTGGGCGCGTGCAGGGGCTGCTGGGACAGGAGCGGGTGCGCACCGCGGTGATCGGCGGCGGCCGGACGCCGGCGGACCAGGTGCGGCTGGTGGCGTGGGGCGACCCGCGCGAGCCCGCCCGCCCTGGCCTGCCGGGGATGGTCACGGTGCGCGTGCCGACCGGCGTCGAGATGCCGCCGTGGCCCGGACGGCTGCCGGCACCGGCACCGGCCGTGGTCCACGCCGACGCGCTGCCAGCCGATGTCCGTGACCGCGCCGATCAGCCGGTCGGGGTCACCGCGCGTTGCACGGCGACCGCCGAGCCGTCACGCGTGTCGATCGCCGCCGGCCCGTGGCTCGACGTGGTGGGCTGGGCCGGGCCGTGGCCCGTCGACGAGCGCTGGTGGGACGCCGCGCAGGCACGCCGGCGGGCCCGGTTCCAGATGGCGCTGTCCGACGGCACCGCTCACCTGCTGGCGCTGCAGGACGACCGCTGGTGGGTTGAGGCCACCTACGACTGACGCCCCACCGTCCGACGCGTCCGTGTCATCCAGCACCGCGCCCGTGACCGTGCCGTCAGTCCTGGCTCGCCGGGTAGTCCAGACGGTCCAGGGGCACCACGACCGACGACACGATGTTGAGGGCGTTCGCGGCGATCCGGCCCAGGTGCCGGTAGGTCAGCGCGAGCGCCACCGGTTGCTCGGACCAGTCGACCCTCCACGTGGACCCGTCAACCACGTCACCGGCTAGCGCTGCCTGTGGCACGTCGTCGCCCGACTCGTCGCGGATCACGTCGTCCAGGCGGGCCGAGCATGCCTGCTGTGCCGCGCGCGCCTGCTTGATCAGCATGCGGGCGGCGTCGACGTCCTCGGCCTCGATCACGTCGGGCACCCTGTCGAGCACGGCTACCACGGCAGCGCCGACGCGCGCCAGGTCCTCGCGCAGTGCCGGTGACGGCGGCTCGGCGTGCTCGGCGATGCGACACAGCCCCAGCGCCAGGTCGGAGATCCTCTCGGCGTCCTTGCCGATGCTCATGTAGGTCAGACAGGCGGGGATGTCGCCCGCGCCGTGCACGCTGGCGTGCACCAGCAGGAGGCGCCGCAGGTGCATCTCGGCGTCGTCGGCGTTCGCCTCCAGCTCGGCGACGGTCGCCAGCGCCGGCGCGACGTCCACCTGACCCACGCGCGCCGCAAGCGCCACGGCCACGGCCTGGCGCGCCTGATGGAGCATCGTGAGGAACACCTCATGGGTGTCGCCGAGGCCATCCCTCCTTCCCCATCGCATGAGTGCTGCCATCTGCGCTCCCCGCGCCGTGATCGCCACGCGTGCCACGCACGCTACCGAGTGACACACCCCGATGCGAGGATCAACGTCGATCTCCCGACCCCCCAACGGTCGAAGCCGCGCCCGTCGGGTGCGGCTCGTGACCGAGACTGTGTACCGGGGCGGGAAGGTCGCTCCCTAGCCCAGCACCAGGAGGAGCGCGGCCGGCAGTGCGATGAACACCGTCACCATGTAGATCGCGACGATGCTCTTGCGCCGGGTGGCCACGCCGGCCAGCAGCTCGGCACCCCTGATCGGGATCTCGCGCATGAAGGGCACTGGATAGAACAGCAGGATGCCCGCGACATTGAACAGCAGGTGGACCAGCGCGATCTGGAGGCCCTCGATCTGCGGCACGGCCAGCGCGGCGATCAGCGCAGTGACCGTCGTACCGACGTTCGCACCGAGGGTGATGGGATACGCGTTGCGCAGCGTGAGGACCCCGGCGGCCATCATCGGCACCAGCAGTGACGTCGTGATGCTCGACGACTGCACGGACATCGTGATCACGACGCCGACGACGATGCCCAGCGCCCCGCTACGCCTCAACACGGTGTTCAGGGAGCGCTCCGCCGCGCCGGCGATCACGAGCCGCATGTTCCGGGTGATCAGCGCGAGGGTGGCGAACAGCAGGACGAGGCCGAGCACGATGAGGAGCACCGCACTGCCCTGTCCGGGCACGATCCCGACCAGCGACTCGACCACGCCGGCCCCCGCACCGACCGCAGCCTTCAACGGGCTCTCGAACTCACCACCGGTAGCGCCGGGGAACAGGCCGCTGAGCGCGACCGCGGCGCGCGAGAGCACACCGGTCAGCAATTCGAGCGGCAGGAGCACGAGGGCGGCCAGCCAGTTGAACAGATCGTGGACGGTGGCCCCGGCGAAGGCGCGGCGGAACTCGTTGTTGCGGCGGATCGTTCCGAGCGACGCGAGCAAGCAGGTGACCGACGTGCCGATGTTGGCGCCCATGACCATGGGCACTGCGGCTTCGACGGTGAGCACGCCGGTGCCGACGAGCGCGACCATGGTCGACGTCGATACCGACGACGACTGCATTAGCACGGTCGCCAGGACACCGACGGCCAGGCCCGCCAGCGGGTTGGCGACTCCGCGGAACAGGGTGTCCGCGAAGTCCGATCCGAGACCGGAGATGCCCTCGCCGAGGATGTCGACGCCGACCAGGAACCCGTACAGCAGCACCACGAGCGCCAGCAGCCGCGCCGCCCGCTCCCATGCGGACATGTGCCGGTCGGTGCGCATCTCCGTCGCGGCCGGCTCGGCGACGACGGTCGTCGGCACCGGCGAGCCCGTCACGGGTTCGGTCGATGTGTCGGTGGCAGCAGCATGATCGAGCGCCGAAGGCCCGTGGTCACTCATGCCGCCATTTCATGTCAGCCAAGCGTCGCCGCGGCATACACGAGGTGAACGCACGGTGAACG
>DATHVN010000014.1 GCA_035461305.1 Euzebyales bacterium
CAGGCCGCAGGACACGACCTGCGGCGCGTCGTGGACGACGTCTGCAGCGCGCTGGCCGATGAGGGCCACCTCGACGCCAACCGCCGTGACGGATACGTCGTCCCGGTCTACGAGCGGTCGGTCGAGGAGCTGCGACGACCGTTCGAGCAGGAGGTCGGCCGGCGCGTCCACCTCGAGCAGCTCACCACCCCGCCGTGTGCCGAATCCGATCGCCGAGCGGTGCCGCGCCGACGGGGACGCCGAGACCTTCGCGGAGAGTTCACGGCGTTCTTCCGCGCCTGGAGCGAACCAACGCTGCGGGAGGTGCTCGCGCTCGAGAGGATGTCGTCGACCAGCTGTACCGGCGTGTAGTCGCGCGCGCGACCGATGCCGACCGGTTCAGCGTCGAGGTCACGGCGACGCTGATCGCCCCACCGCAGCGATTCACCCGGATCGCGTGGTCGCCCTCCCTCAGCCGACGGTCGTGTGCTCCTCGACAACGACCATGCCGGTGCGCTCGAGGTCAGACGAGCGCGGCTGGCCATCGTTTGCGATGGCCGTGGCACGCCTAGCGCTCCTCCGTTTGCAGGCCCACAGGCTGGCACCATGGTGATGCTGCCGTCAGCTCGCGGTACTGCGTGATCCAGCAACCCTGAGGTTCGCCGTTGCAGCGCTGGGTGGGACGCGGGCGACTCGCGCCGAATGGGAGGTCGGAGATGTCCAACCGCGGCCAGCAGATCATGATCGTGGGGCCCCGGCGGGTCCGCCTGGACGACTTCGACGCAGCCGTGGCCAACCTCAGCGCAACCGAGGTGGTTGTACGCACTCGCGTGACGCTGCTCAGTGGCGGCACGGAAGGCGCCTTCTTCCAGGGACTCCCGCTCCCGGGCAGTGCCCCGCGCCCGTTTCCATGGGCGACCGGCTACGCCAACGTGGGCGAGGTCATCGCGGCCGGGAACCAGGCCGGCGTAGATGAGGGCGACGTCGTGTACACGCTGGGTCATCATGCCACGCATGTTCGCGTCGACACGGCCCACCAGCTGTGTGTAGCTGTCCCGGATGGACTTGAGCCAGAGGTCGCTGTGTTCGCCCGGCTCATCACGGTGCCGCTGGCCACCGTGCGCACCGCACGGGCGCGGGCAGGAGATCCTACGGCTGTCGTGGGGCTGGGGCTGGTCGGAAACCTCGCTGCGCAGGTGTCGCAGGCGGCGGGCATGCCCACGCTGGCCGTGGAGCTGGTTCCCGAACGCCGGGAGCTGGCCGCACGCTGCGGGGTACGCAATGTCGTCGATCCGACTGACGTCGACAGCCTGCGCCCGGAACACGTGCTCGTGATCGAAGCGACGGGCACTGCGGGCGGGTCCATGACCGCGCTGCAACTCGCGCGGCTGGGTGGGGAGGTATCGCTGGTCGGAACACCGTGGGTGGCCGACCCGTCCATCGCGGCGAGCGACGTGTTCCGCGCCGTGCACCTGCGGTATGTGACGTTGCGCAGCGGGTGGGAGTGGCAGCTCCCGCTCTGCGACATCGCCGGGCAGGCGCACGCGGTGCACCAGCCGGGGTCGGTGGCACACAGCACGGGCTACTCGTTTGACCTGCTGCGGTCCGGACAGGTGCGGGTGGGCGACCTCATCACCCACCGCGTGACCCCGGACCGATGTCAGGAGGTCTACACCCGCGCCGTGGACGGCAAGGACAGACAGCTCGGCGTCATCTTCGATTGGCAGTAGAGCGGTTGCCCCGCAGGTGTCCGGACCCACCGTCGTCTGGTTGTCGGTCATTGGCTGCCCGCAGGCTCAGGACAGAAGACGCTCTTGCCGGCGTGTCGATTCCATCGGGGTCGCTCGTAGTGGGAGTGACGGCACCGCAAATCGTCCGAGCGAGGAGCAACGAGCATGGCTCAGTACCTGCTCTCGGTATGGCATGACAACATCTACGAGGTCGACTTCGAGGGCGACGAGATGCAGCGTGTCGTCGGGCCGGTCGATGAGTTCAACTCGCAGCTTCAGACCGCCGGCGCGTGGGTGTATGCCAAGGGGGTGCAGCCAGCATCGTCAGCCACCGTGGTGCGGAGCGCCGACGGTGAGGTGTGGATGACCGACGGACCGTACGCAGAGTCGACGGAGCAGATGAGCGGGTTCTGGGTCATCGAGGTCGCGATCTCGACATCGCGCTCGACTGGGCCCAGAAGGCGGCAGTCGCCTGTGAGGGCCCGATCGAGGTGCGACCATTCCAGAGCGAGTGACGACCTCGACGCGGTGTTCCGGCGCGAGGCCGAGCCGTTGCACCGCCGCGCTGATCCGCATCCTCGGCGACCTACGCGACAACCACGCCTCACCGCGCATTCCGTCTGCGGCCGGACTGCCCGACCGTCTCCACGTCGTTCTGTCCCGCCATTGCAGTGATCTCACCGCGGGCCACGCGGCGCCCGCAGGCAGCAGCTCACCGACCACCGCACCCTCCCCGCGGGAGGCATCGACCGAGCGTGACTCGCGTGCGGCGCCAGGACCGCGTCGACCGGGCATGTCACAACCGGCTCGTCGTTTCAGGGCAACCCCTCAGCGGTGGGCGTCGATGAGCGCGCGGGCGGCGTCGGTGAGGCCGGTCGCGGGGTTGGTGGGACCGAACATGCGGGCGGCGACCCAGGCGCCGTCCATAAGCAGCAGCAGCTGATCGGCCAGCTGCTCGGGAGCGTGGAGATCGGCGTGCCGGGCGAGGTCGGCGAAACGGTCGCGGACGGCGCGTTTGTGCGCGACCGCGACCCGATGGCCGGGGTGGTCGCGGTCAGGGAACTCGGCGGCGGTGCCCTGGAAGGTGCAGCCGAAGCACTGCGGACTGGTGGCGAGCCGCTCGACGGCGACGAGCATCTCGAGCAGCCGTCCGGCGGGTTCGTCGATGCCCTCGGTCTGGTCGTCGAGCCACAGCCAGAACTGCCGGTTGGACTCCTCGAGGTAGGCGACGATCAGGTCGTCTTTCGAGGGGAAGTGCCGGTACAGGCTCATCTTGGCCACGCCGGCCTCGGCGATGATCGTGTCGATGCCGACCGCGCGGAACCCGTCGCGGTAGAACAGCCGCCCGGCGGTCGCCAGGATCCGTTCACGTGCCGGCACGTCACGGAACTCGCGCATCACGGTTGACATGATACAGAACAGTCTGTACGTTCCCACCATCAGGCAAGTAGACAGACCTGTCTCAGGCACGGGAGGGCGAGCATGCGGATCGCGGTGTTCGGGACCGGCCCGGTGGGCAAGGCGTTGGCGGCCAAGCTCGCCGAGCTGGGTCATGCGGTGACGGTGGGCACGCGGGATGTGGCGGTGGCGATGGCGCGCACCGAGCCGGATACGTTCGGCAACCCGCCGTTGGCCGGGTGGCGGCAGCAGCATCCCGACGTCGACGTGGCCAGCTTCGCCAACGCAGCGGCGGGCGCCGAGCTGATGGTCAATGCCACCAACGGGGCTGGTTCGATTGCAGCCCTGGAGGCCGCCGGAGACGAGCACCTCGTGGGCAAGGTGCTGGTCGACGTCGCCAACCCACTGGACTTCTCCGGCGGCATGCCCCCGTCGCTGCTGGTGTCCAATACAGACTCGTTGGGTGAGCAGATCCAGCGACGCTTCCCCGACACACGGGTCGTCAAGGCGCTCAACACGATGAACGCGTACCTGATGGCCGACCCCAAGCAGCTCTCCGGCGGGGACCACACCGTGTTCGTCGCCGGCAACGACGGCGATGCAAAGACCCAGGTGACCGAGCTTCTCGAGTCCTTCGGCTGGACCGACATCATCGACCTGGGGGACATCACGGCTGCGCGGGGCACAGAGATGTACCTGCCGCTGTGGGCACGACTGTATGCCGCGCTGGGGACGCCGATGTTCACCATCAAAGTCGTCCGCTGAGCCGAGCCCAGCGGTGGACGGACCGGTGCCACTGGCACGGTCGGGTCTGCGGTTGTCGATCAGCTCGTCGCTGCCCGGCGCGGGGGTGCGTGCGCCGGCACGTGGGGCGCAGTTGCAGCGGCGAGGTGTTTCGACGGTGCCAGGCTCCTCATAGCCCGGTCCACCGCCGCGGCCGCCGGGATCGCATGGAAGCATCTGCGGCCCAACGTGTTCATGCAGAATCTGATCAGCTGCCACGGTGCGTCGATCCGCCGCACCGGGTCCTTCTCGCTCGCACAGGGTGACGCCTGCGTCAGCTTCATCGACGTCCGCGAGGGAGCATGATCGCCGATGAGGGCGTGCGGTAAGCGGCACGGACGGCCGGCCACTTCATCCGCTCTCACAACCTAGGTTGGTCCCTCGTAGTCCGAAGATCGCCCTTTGCGTCGTACGGGGATACCGGCAGCGGCTGTTCGTCAAGGAATGCGACGCGACCGGGCCATCCCGCCGGACTACGACACCGCGGACGCGCCACGCCGGCTTGGCACACTGCAGGACGTCGCCGAGGAGCTCGGCGCGACCCCCAACCAGGTCGTGCTGGCCCGGATGATGCAAGGCGACCCGCCCATCGTCCCCGTGCTCGGCGTCAGCACCGTCGACCAGCTCGATGAAGGCCTCCGATCGGTCGACGTCGAGTTGACACCCGAGCACCAACGACGGCTCGACACATGACGAGGGCGTTGGGGACGCCTGCCGGGAACCGATCGCCACGTGACTCCGCGATCCGCCATTGCGGCGATGCTGGGCCTCCTGACCAGCCGCACAGTCACTCTGATCGCCACGCAGGGCTACCGCAGCGGCGTGGCCGTCAGGCGCCATCGCCGGTGACACCGTTCCGTCGTGTGGACGTTGAGAGCGCAGCGAACTTGCGAGCTGTTGCACCAAGTGGAGGTGCGGGGAATCGAACCCCGGTCCAGATGCCTCGTTCCCGAGAGCGCTACGAGCGTAGGTTCCGGCAGGTTGTCGGGTCGTCCGCTCCGGAACCGAGCGGCTGGACAACCGTACGTCACCAAGGTGTTCCGCGTCGCCGGTGACGGCGACGACGCGGTGAGCCTGGTTCACGATGTCCGGTCCCTCACTCCAGGCGAGATCGGGCGGACAGGCGACCTAGTTAGGCCGCCAGGGCGAAGTTGTCTTCGGCACCTATAGGGTCGCCTGGACAGTTTCACGAGATGACCAGGCGTACTCGGCTCGCTCTCCCGGGACCGACTGACATCTGTCGAAACCAGTCACCCCCGAAGCGGGTCGTGCTGTTCAGTTGTGAAGTGACGCACCCCAAGCCTACCCGCGCCGCCTCGACCCAGAACGGGCACCCTGGACGGCCTCGTGCAGCGCGGACCAACGGGCCAGCAACACGGGAACGGTCGGCCGTCACCGCGGCGGTCGGATCCGCTGACCGGGACGCACCGGTCGCCATCCCGGCGAGCGACCACGCCCGGCAGCGATCCGTCTGGCGCGAACCTGCCCGATCTGCTGCACGACGTCCACACCAGCGCGAAGGTCGCTGGCAGTGACGCGCTCGGACGTGCCATCCGTCGCGACGAGCACTCTGCCCGGCGAGAGGTCAGCTGCGCGATCGCTGTCGACGGTGTGCCACCGACGGCCGTCGCACTCGACGACGAGTGACGCCTCGGGGAAGCGTGCGTCGGCGATCACACCGGGCAGAACCTCCGTCCCCCACGCTGGACGCAGGTCCTGCGCGCCCAGCGCCAGCGCGAGCTGGCGCTCGCCGTCCGCGGCTGCCGGCACACACCGCGCTCGACGATCTCGAGTACTCCGGCCGTGACCCACCCTCGACGGTCGACTCGGGTACACCGCTGGCGCGGAGCCACGCGCGTGTGATCAACACGACGTTAGCGTCGCTGGCGATCACGCAGGGCGCGCTGCATCTGACGGTCGGCGTCGCGCTCGGCGATCGCCTTGCGCTTGTCGTGCCGCGCCTTGCCGCGCGCGAGGCCCAGCAGGACCTTGGCCCGTCCGTCCCGCCAGTACAGCCGCATCGGCACCAGTGTGCGGCCCTGCTCCTGGGTGAACTCCGCCAGCTGATCGATCTGGCGGCGGTGCAGCAGCAGCTTGCGCTGCCGCGTCGGATCGTGGTTGGCGCGGTTGCCGAACGCATACTCGGGGATGTGCGCCTGCACCAGCCAGGCCTCGCCGCCGCTGACCGTGGCGAAGGCCTGCGCCAGCGATGCCCTGCCCTCGCGCAGCGACTTGACCTCCGTGCCCGTCAGCACCAGGCCCGCCTCGACGGTGTCGACGATATCGTAGTCGTACCGGGCACGCCGGTTGACGGCGATGGTGTCATCAGCCACAGCGTCAGCCGCCCACCTCGAGGAGTTGGTCGAGCTCGTCGAGCGCGGCGTCGACCTGTGGGTCGTCCTCGACCTCGACGGGTTCCTCAGTCTCGTCAACCGCGGCCTTCACATCCGGCTTCACGCCCACGCCCTCGATCGAGTCGCCCGAGGGCGTGAAGTAGCGGGCCGTGGTGAACTTGGCGCCCGACCCGTCCGAGAGCTGGGCGATCGTCTGCACCGTCCCCTTGCCGAACGTCGCCTCACCGACGATCGACCCGCGGTCGACGTCCTGCACGGCACCGGCAACGATCTCGCTGGCGCTCGCCGAGTTCTCGTTGACCAGCACGACCAGCGGCACCTCGTCGAACGCGTCGTCGACGGCGCCATAGGTCTCGCGCTCGCCGCCACGCTTCTTCACCGCCACGATGTCGCCGTCCTCAATGAACACGCTGGCCACCGAGACGGCCTCGTTGAGCAGCCCGCCCGGGTTGTTGCGCAAGTCCAGCACGATCCCGTCCGCGCCATCGTCGACCAGCTTCCGCACGTCGAGCCGGACCTGCACGCCGGCGCCGTCGGCGAACTGGTACAGCCGCACGTAGCCGACGTCGCCCTGCAGCATCTCACGGGTGGTCAGCGGCAGGTCGAACTCGGCGCGGGTGATCTCGAGCGTCCGACGCCCCTCGTCGCCGCCGGCCAGACCGAGCGACACCGTCGTGCCCGGCTCACCCTTGACCTTGGCCACGATGTGCTCGAGGGGAGCATCCGATACGTCCTCGCCGTCGACGGCGACGATGCGTTCACCCTCTTCGATGCCCGCCTTCGCGGCCGGCGTCTCAGGCAGGACGCTCACGATCACCGGGCCCTCCGGCGCGTCCTCCCCCTCTGCCTCCTGCAGCATCAGGCCCACGCCCGAGAACGTGCCGTCCAGCGAGTCGTTGAAGTCCTCGAAGGCCTCGGCCGGAAAGTACCTGGCGTACTTGTCGTCGACCTGGTCGAGCATCCCCTGGATCGCGCCGTCGACCAGCTTCTCGGCGTCGGGCGCATCGACAGCGCTGTCGTTCAGCGCCTCGTACAGCTCGATGACCGGATCAAGATCGGCGACGGCTTCGGCGCTGGCACCGGACCCCGCGGCGGTACCGCGCGTGACCAGCAGGTACAGGCCCACGCCTGCGACGACGGCGAGCACAACGCCGACGACGGTCGGGACCAGCCCGGAACGTCGCAACAATGATCGTGGTGCTTCGTATCCACCTGCCATCGCGCACCAGCCTGCCACGCATGGCGTGGCGCCGGGCCACGACCCCGGTCGTCCGGCCGCGACAGCTGTCGCGGCGGGGGCGTCAGAGGTAGCGGGCCGGGTCGGTCGTGACGCCGTCGACGCGCACCTCGAAATGCAGGTGCGGGCCGGTCGAGATGCCCGTCGAGCCGACGTAGCCGACCACCTGGCCGCGGCGCACGCGCGCCCCGGGGCCGACGGCCAGCCGCGACTGGTGGCCGTACAGCGTCGCCAGGCCACCGCCGTGCGAGATGACGACCACGTTGCCATAACCGCCCAGCCACCCAGCCGTCACGACGACACCACCCGAGGCGGCGACGATCGGCGTGCCGCTCGCCGCACCGAAGTCGGTGCCTGAATGCAGACGGCGGTAGCCCAGGACAGGGTGGGTGCGGTAGCCATAGCCGGAGGTGATCGGGCCGTTGACGGGCCATTGGAAACCCGAGGCGGCACGGCGCGTCGACGCGGTGCCGCCGCTGCGCTGCTTCGCGGCGATCCCTGCAAGACGGCGCTCGATCGCCTGCCCCTCCGCCTCGAGGTCGTCGATCGCGGCGCGGTAGCGGTCGGCGTCGCTGTCGAGCTCGGCGAACAGCGCACGGTGCTCCTGTGCACGGGCGGCGAGCTGCTGCTCGACCTCACGACGGCTGGCCACGAGCCCGGCCACCTCGTCGCGCCGCTCGGAGCGGTCAGCGCGCGCGGCGTCCTGCAGACGCTGGAGCTCGTCGAGGCGGGCGATCATCCCCTCGTACTCCCGCTCCAGCGTCGAGATCTCCTCGATCTTGTCCTTGTCCTCGGCGATCATCGTGCGCATGTACTGCAGCGACGTCCCGAGCTCGTTGGCGGTGTCGATGTCGAGCACGGCCTCTGCGTAGCTGATGCCGCCGTGCATGTAGGAGGCCCGAGCTCGGGCCCGCAGGAGGTCCTCACGCTCCTGCAGGTCGCGCTCGGTCGCTGCGAGCTCGTCACGGTGGACGTCGATCTCGGCCTGGGTGCGGCGCAGCGCCGTCTCGGCCTCTGCCAGACGCCCCTCGGCGACCTTCAGGTCCGCCTCGAGCTCGGCAAGCTCGGCGGCCAACGCCGTCTGCTCGGCATCGATCTCACGCAGCGTCGCGCGTGTGTGCTCCTGCTCGCGACGGGTCTCGGCCAGCCGGCTGCGCGTGGAGTCGAGCTGCTCGTCCACCCGCTCGCTGCGGCGTTCGGCCTGGTTGCGTTGCTCTCGCAGACTGCCGTCGGGGGACGCGGCGACCGGCGCCTGCAACAGCAGACATGCCGCGACAGAAGCTGCGAGCACGTGGGGAAGTTTCGCGCGCACGGCGTGGAACATAGGGGATGCACGCTCCAGAACGAAGCACCACGGACCGTTGCATCCCGTCGGCCCGGAGTGCCGTCTCGTGCGCACTTCAGTCGCGTGCTGTTGCGCCCTGTCGCCCACCGTGACCAGTGGGGCCCACCACCCGGGGTGGGCCACCGGGTCGTCCTCAGACGTCCAGGAAGCGGCGCAGCGACAGGAACGCCGCGATCGCTGCGATGCCGCCGCCCATGAGGACCAGCCACGGCATCACGGCGAGCACCTGTGGGATGCCGATGAACGGCACAAACTGGATCTGCTGCCGCATGCCGGAGACCAGCGTCACCATGCCGAGCAGCAGCAGGCCACCGGCCAGCACCGCCCCGGCCACGCCCGCCACGATGCCCTCCAGGATGAACGGCAGGCGGATGTACCAGTTGGTCGCGCCGACCAGTTTCATGATCCCCGTCTGGTCACGCCGCGCGAACGCCGTGATCCGGATGGTGTTGGCGATCAACGCCGCCGCGGCGATCAGCTGGAACACCGCGACCACGATCGTCCCACGCCGCACGAGGTTCATGAGCGTGAAGAAACGGTCGAGCGTGTCGCGCTGGTCCACGACGTCCTCGACGCCCGGATACTCGACGTACTGTGAGCGCACGATGTCGAAGTTCTCGGGGTTGTACAGCGACACGCGGAACGACGCGGGCAGGTCCTCGGGCTCGATGGCGTCGAGGACGGCCTCGTCGTCGGCGAAGATCTGCTTGGCGTGCTCATAGGCCTGCTGCTTCGACTCGTACACAACGCTCTCGACCTCGGGGTTGTTGTTGAGCTCCCGGTCGAAGTCGGCCCGCTGCTGCTGGGTCACGCTGTCCACGAGGAAGATCGAGACCTCGACCTCCTGGTACAGGATCGCGCGGGCCAGGTCGACCTGGCTGCGGATCAGCATGCCGACGCCGAGCAGCGCCAGGCTGACGGTGACCGTGACCACGGTCGCCAGCGTCATCAACAGGTTGCGCCGCAGGCCGATGCCGACCTCGGCGAGCAGGTAGCGCCACCTAGGCGCCATAGCCGTACACCCCTCTGCTCTGGTCTCGGACGACCTCGCCGCGGTGCAGCTCGACGACCCTCCGGCGCATCGAGTCCACGATGTGCTGGTCGTGGGTCGCCATGACGACGGTCGTCCCGGTGCGGTTGATGCGGTCGAGCAGCTTCATGATGCCGACGCTCGTCGTCGGGTCGAGGTTCCCGGTCGGCTCGTCGCACAGCAGGATCCGGGGGCGGTTGACGAAGGCGCGGGCCACTGACACGCGCTGCTGCTCGCCACCGGAAAGCTCATGCGGGTAGGAATCGAACTTGTCGCCGAGGCCGACCAGCTGGAGCACCTCCGGCACGGTGCGGTTGATCAGTGCGCGCGGCTTGCCGATGACCTCCAGCGCGAAGCTGACGTTCTCGGACACGGTCTTGTTGGGCAGGAGCTTGAAGTCCTGGAACACGCACCCGAGCTCCCGGCGCAGCGACGGGATGCGCCAGTTGCGCAGGTTCCGCAGGCGCTTGCCGGCGACGATGATGTCGCCGGTGTCGGGCTCCTCGTCCTTGATGAGCAGCTTGATGAAGGTGCTCTTGCCCGAGCCGGACGAACCGACCAGGAAGACGAACTCGCCCTTGGTGATGCTGACACAGACGTCACGCAACGCGACGACGTCGTTCTTGTACGTCTTGCTGACGTTGTCCAGACGAATCATCAGTGCTCCGTAGCTCTGATGTGCTCGAAAGAGGCCGCTGCTCGATGGATTCGATTCGGCGAGGCCCGTCCGCCGCGCAGTTCAGGGCGGCAGGGTCCGCTGTGGTTGTTGTCCGGGCACAGCCGGTCCACCGCGTGGTTCGTGGAACAAGGCTCGCGAAGGTCGCGGCACAGCACAGCTTTGGAGGTTACCACCGGGTTGTCGCGCCGCTGCGCCTCAGGGTCAGGCTCATGGGGCCCGAACCTGCCCGATCGTCCACTGCCATGCGTACGTATACCTGCCTGGACCCGGGCAGGTGGACCGACCGCTGCACCACGCGAGGTCGGCCACGTGGACTACCGCTGCACTACTTGAGATAGATCATGTGGACCACCGCTGCACTACATGAGATAGATCATGTGGACTACCGCTGCACCACATGAGATAGATCATGTGGACTACCGCTGCACCACATGGGGTCAGTCACGCCCGCGCCTCCGCCTCCGGGCGGTTGCGCCGCGCCTGCCACTGCAGGTAGGCGTCGATCACAGCATCAAGGTCACCGTCGAGCACGGCCGAGGTATTGCCCGTCTCGTAGTCGGTGCGGTGGTCCTTGACCATCTGGTAGGGGTGCAGCACGTACGATCGGATCTGGCTACCCCAGGCGACGTCGCGCTGCTCACCACGAAGGGCGTCGAGCTCCTCGGCGCGTCTGGCACGCTCCAGCTCCGCCAGCTTGGCCTTCAGCAGTGTCATCGCGGTCGCCCGGTTCTGCAGCTGACTGCGCTCGTTCTGGCACGACACGACGATGCCGGTCGGCAGGTGCGTGATGCGCACGGCCGAATCGGTCGTGTTGACGCCCTGCCCGCCGGGACCAGACGAGCGGTACACGTCGACGCGCAGGTCGTCGTCACCGATCACGACGTCCTCGTCGACCTCCTCGAGCACCGGGACGACGTCGACGCTCGCGAACGCCGTGTGCCGGCGGCTCTGCGAGTCGAACGGGCTGATGCGCACCAGACGGTGGACACCGCGTTCGGCCTTCAGCAGGCCGTAGGCGCGCGTGCCGTGGACGGTGAAGGTCGCCGAACGGATGCCGGCCTCCTCCCCCTCCTGCTCGTCATGCAGGTCGGCCCGGAACCCGTGCCGCTCGACCCAACGCAGCAGCATGCGCTCGAGCATCTGGGCCCAGTCCTGGGAGTCGGTCCCACCAGCGCCCGCGTGAACGGTGACGATCGCGTCGCGTGCGTCGTGCTCACCACCGAGCAGCACGAGGGTCTCGAGCTGCGCGAGCTCGTCGCGCAGGCGTGCGATGCCCGCCGCGACCTCCACGGCTGTGGCCTCGTCGTCCTCGTCGCGGGCGAGCTCGTTGAGGACCTCGAGGTCCTCCAGCGACTGGGCGAAGTCATCGTAGGAGCGCAGGTCACTCTCGATCGACGACAGGTCCGCCATCACATTCTGGGCGGTCGCCTGGTCGTCCCACAGGTCCGGTGCGGTCGCGCGCTTCTGCAACTCCGCCAGTTCGACGCGCTTGCCGACGATGTCAAAGGTACTCCTTGACGTCGTTCAGCTTGGTGCGGTACTCGCGCAGCTTGTCGCTGTGGTCGGTTGCCACCTGGATGTCGCTTTCGGTCGGGAGGGGATGGTCCGCATGCTAGCGGCGGGCGTCGCGTGTGGAGCCGGCGCCCGACATCTGCGACCGCGCTCCACGCCCGAGGCGTTACGATCCGGCCATGGCACGGCAGACCGCCCCCGCACCGGCACCCGCTGATGAACCCGTCATCAGCGACGACGTACGGAAGGTGCACGACGGCGGCAAGCTCGCTGTCGTCGCCACCACCGAGGTGCGCGACCGCCACGACCTGGCGCTGGTCTACACACCCGGCGTCGCACAGGTGTGCGCCGCCATCCACGCCCGTCCGGCCCTGGTGCGGTCGCTGACGATCAAGCGAAACAGCGTGGCCGTCGTCAGTGACGGCTCGGCCGTGCTCGGCCTGGGCGACATCGGGCCGGAGGCGGCGATGCCCGTGATGGAGGGCAAGGCGCTGCTGCTCAAGGAACTGGCCGACGTCGACGGCTACCCGATCTGCCTCGACGAGCGCGATCCCGACCGCATCGTCGACATCGTCGCCGCCATCGCCCCGGGCTTCGGGGGCATCAACCTGGAGGACATCAGCGCGCCGCGCTGCTTCGAGGTCGAGGGCAAGCTGCGCCGGCTCGTGGACATCCCCGTGTTCCACGACGACCAGCACGGCACCGCCATCGTGGTGCTGGCGGCCCTGCGCAACGCGGCGCGCCTGGTAGGCAAGCAGGTCGGCCCGGGTCTGCACGTGGTCGTGCAGGGCATCGGCGCGGCGGGCATCGCGGTGTCCGAGCTGCTGCTGGCCGCCGGCGTCATCGACCTCGTCGGGGTGGACCGCGGCGGCATCGTCACCGCACGCCGGAGCACGGCGCGCGACCCGATCTTCCGGCGCCTGGGCAAGCGCTCGAACCCGCGTGACCTGAGCGGCACGGTTGAGCTGGCGCTTGACGGCGCCGACGTGTTCATCGGCGTCTCGGCCGGCAACACGATCAGCGAGGCCCAGTTGCGGCTGATGGGGCGCAACGCGATCGTGTTCGCGATGGCCAACCCCGTGCCCGAGGTCGAGCCGGCGATAGCATGTCGGCACGCCGCCGTCGTGGCGACCGGCCGCAGCGACCACCCCAACCAGATCAACAACGTGCTGTGCTCCCGGGGCTGTTCCGCGGGCTGCTCGACGCCGGCGCGACACGCGTGAGCACCACCATGAAGCTCGCGGCCGCCGGTGCCATCGCCGGGCTGATCGACGACGACGAGGTGGCCGCCGACCAGGTGATCCCCTCTCCGTTCGACACCCGTGTCGTGCCGGCGGTCGCGGCGGCCGTCGCCGAGACCGCCCGCCGTGAGGGCGCGGTCGCGCGGTGAGCGACGACCCGCGCGTCGCGCGGCTCAGGTCCGAGGTTGCCGCGCTCACGCCGGTCGACGACCGCGAAGACCGGTCTCGGGCGAGGCTGCTGGCCGCGCTCGACGA
>DATHVN010000015.1 GCA_035461305.1 Euzebyales bacterium
GCGTGGACGAGGTCGAGCAGCGCCGCGCGCGGACGTCGGCGACCGTCCTGGTCAGCGCGAGGCTGGTGCAATTCCTGCAATCGCAGTTCGGGCGCCACGGCCGGCGGATCGGTGAGGTCGCCGACGGTGTGGTCCGGGTCGAGGTCGCGGCGCCGACTCCGCGGTCGATCGCCGAGCAGCTCGCCGGCTGGGGCACGCTGCTGGAGGTCGAGGGCCCCGAGGAGGTCCGGACCGAGCTGGGACGCATCGGCACTGAGCTCGTCGAGCGGTCCGGGGCGCCTGCGTGAGCTGCCGCTGCACGCGACCTCGTCGCTGCCACGCGAGACCCGTCCTCACCGGTCCGATGGCCGCGCGGCGCGCTGAAGCGGTCGGCGGTGCGTCGCAGCTACTCGCTCAGCCCGGGTGCGTCGATGACCTGGACGTCGCCCACACGGCCGCTGCTGATGACCCTCGCCCACCCGTACATGGAGCTCGAGAGGCGACTTCCCGGCTTGTGGGCCACCGCCTCGGCGGGGACCTACACCTCCGCCAGCAGCGACCGCCAGAAGCTGCGCCAGCGGTCGACATCACTGGCGTCGGGCAGGCGCTCGTGGCCGAGGGCGATGCGGACCTTGTCGGGCCGAGTCTGCGAGGCACCGAGCTCCACGCGGGAGCCGTCGGCGAAACCGACCCGCCAGTAGCGGTACGCCCCCTTGTCCGACGTCGCCGGTTCCCGGGCGAGCTCCGCGTCGGTACGCCGGCTGAGGTCGGCGGCGACCTGCAGCCAGCGCGCGAACACGTCGTCGAGGTCGCCCGCGACCGTCCGGCTGGTCGACGTCTGAAACGTTCCGTCGCTCGCCTGTCCGGGCACGCGGCGGCCGATGTGCTGCTCGTAGGCCACGGTCAGCGTCTGGGCCCACCAGTGGGCGACGTCGTCGTCGTCCTGCAGCCGTCGCGCGATCTGCCGGTGGGTCATCGAGCCGGCACCCCACCCGTCGAGGACGGCGCGCCACTCGTCCCAGGTGCGGCCGGTGGCGTCGGCGACGCCATCGAGCTGCATCGTTCGCGTCATGGGATGCTCCTGTGGTCGTCGGTTCGTCAGCCCTCAAGGACGTACAGGGTGTTCCCCTCCGGATCGCGCAGGGAGAACATGGGCGGCACGCCGGGCCAGTGCGACACCTCGGGATCGACGTCGACACCCGCCGTCTGCAACGCAGCGTGGTCCGACGCGACATCGGCCGCGGTCAGCCGAATGCCCGTGTCGCCACCCGCGTGGCCTGGCTCAGGCGTCGCAATCAGTGCGATGGTCGTCGCCCCGCCCCGAGGAGCGATCTCGATCCACCGGCCGGCTGGACCGGGCCCCGTGTCGATGCGGACCTCGAAGCCGATGGTCCCCACGTAGAAGTCGAGCGCCCGGTCCTGGTCTTCGACGTTGATCGCCACAGACCGGATCTGCGTGATGGTCGTGCCTGTCTGCCTGTCCACAGCTGGTCCTCCTGCGTCCTACCCGTCCCCGACGTCGCGGTCAGCCGTACATCAACGAGCCTGGCGTGGTCAGCACCTCGCCGGTCTCCAGCCAGGTCTTCAAGCCGGACAGGATCATCGGCCAGCCGCCGTACAGGTCGCCGCCGGCGTCCTCAGGCAGCTGGTCGTGCGTGACGAGCAGGTGGCAGGAGTCACCGACGGGCTCGATCTCCCAGGTCACCCGCGAGGTGCCCGCCGCCATGGCATCGTCGCTCCACAGGGCCCGGTAGCTCTGGACCAGCCGTCGCGGCGGATCGACCTCCAGGTTCTCACCCTGCAGCAGCGCGCCGTCGAAGCCGGGGTTGACGACCTCGTACGACGACCCGGGGCTCCAGTCGGAGTGGACGTGATTGCCGAAGTGGAACTGCGCCCGCGTCTCCTTGTCGGTGATCGCCTTCCAGAGGCGCTCGGGGGTTGTGCGGATGTAGATCTCGAACACCTTCTCCATCTGACGCTCCAGACGTGTCTTGAGGTCGCTGAGCGTGGCCGCCCAGGGCTCGGCGTACTTGCTCACCCACCGGTCGTGGACGAGCCGGATCGGGACGGCGTTCAGGAAGTGCAGCTTCTCGCGGCCGCGACGCCTCGTGACCACCAGCCCGGCCTCCTCGAGCTGCCTCAGGTGCTTCATGACGCCGTACCGCGTCATGGAGAACCGCGCCTCCAGTGCGCTCAAGGTCTGCCCGTCCTCACGGAACAGCTCGTCGAGCAGGCTCCGTCGCGTCGGATCGGCCAGGGCCTTGAACACCTCGTCCATGGAGGACACTATAGGTGACCAAATAGTCACATGTCAACCCATCGATGAACCGCACGGTCGACGCCCGTCGTCCGGCCCTGCTCAGATCGTCCCGAGCAGCGGTTCGTCGGCGGAGCGGATGTCGTGCGTCGGCAGGCCGTCGGGGTGCTCGCGGCGCACGCGGTCGAGGCAGGCGAGCGCGATGTCGAGGTGGTTGCGCTTGCTGGCCTGGTAGAACCGGACCGCACCGGCCGACAGCTTCGGCGAGGCGTGCAGTGGCTTGTCCGAGACGCACAGCAGCGTCGCGGTCGGGACACGGTAGCGGAACCCGTTCGCCGCGATCGTCGCCGATTCCATGTCGATCGCGACGCACCGCGCCGTTCGGACCTCGGATGTCGTCACGCGCTGGTTGAACTCCCAGTTGCGGTTGTCGGTGGTGTGCACGACGCCGAGGCGGTACGGCGCGTTCCGTTCCTCGAGCGCCGCGAGCAGGAACGTGTTGAGCCGGTGGTTCGGGATCACCGGGATGCTGGTGGGCAGGACGTCATCCAGCACGTGATCCGCGCGCAGATGTGCGGTCGCCAGGACGAAGTCGCCGATGTTCTGGTGGTTCCGCAACCCACCGCAGTGGCCGATCATCAACATCGTGTCGGGACGCAGCACCGCCGTGTGGTCGGTGATCGTCTTCGCGTTCGCCGGCCCGACACCGATGTTGACCAGGCTCACGCCGTCCCCCGCCGGCGTGTGGTGGTGCCATGCCGGCATCTGCACACCATCGCGGTCGGGACCGTCGGCATCGGGGAACCGCTCGCGGAACGCCTCGACGTGCATGGAGTAGTTGGTGAACAGCACGTGCCGCTCGAACGACTCCGCAGGCGTGCCGCAGTAGTGCGACAGGCGATCGAGTGACAGCGCCATCCGTTCCGGTCCGAACAGGAACAGCTTCTTGGCCCGCAGGTCGAACCTGTCCTCGTCCAGCGCACCGAACAGGTCCGGATCGTCGAACGTCAGCGCCGGGCGGGACGGCCGCGCACGTACGAGCGCCCCCATCCGCAACAGCGCGGTCAGCTCCCTGTGGAGGTACCGGCGGACCGCGGCTGGACGCGCGAACTCACCGCTGATGCGCGGGTTGTGCTCGGACCAGGGGCGCTCGACCTCGAGCGCCGCGTACCACCCCTCGGCGTCGATCGCATC